>CAZJHC010000088.1:0-12096 GCA_964545645.1 uncultured Saprospiraceae bacterium | reverse complement strand
ATATATCATAAATTAGGAGAGATTCCTCCCAAACGACATACTCAGTTCAATAAGCCTGATGGTAGTCTGTATAATGAGCAAGTGTTCGGTACTATTGGTTTTGATGGGATGTCGAGTATTATGTATCACCATCATAGACCGACAATGGTCCAGGCGATCCAAAAAGCTATAGATCTCACTCCTAAGATCGCTGTAGAAAAGAATATCACTGCTCGAAAATTGATCAGTTTTGAGGTAGCCGCAGTTGATGATTTTATACAATCGAGAAAGACTCTTTTAGTCAATAATGATGTGCATATAGGTGTAGCTGCTCCTCGAAAGTCGTTCAGGGATTATTTTTATAAAAATGCAGATGCCGATGAGATGTTATTCATCCATCGAGGCTCTGGTACTCTGAGGACCTTCTTAGGCAATATCCCATTTGAGTATGGTGATTATCTCATCATCCCTCGGGGGGTGATATATCAAATAGATTTTGACACAGAAGACAATCGGATATTATATGCCGAGTCCTTTCATCCGATCTATACGCCTAAGCGATATCGCAATTGGTTTGGGCAGCTCATGGAGCATTCACCTTATTGTGAACGGGATTATAAGCTGCCACAAGACTTGGAAACTTATGACTCTACAGGATCTTATACGATAAAGATAAAGAAGCAAGGCATGCTTCATTCTTTGTTATATGCATCGCACCCATTTGATGTGGTGGGTTGGGACGGATACAACTTTCCATATGGGTTCTCTATACACAATTTTGAGCCTATCACTGGTAGGATACATCAACCACCGCCTGTGCACCAGACCTTTGAGACCAAGGCCTTTGTGATATGTTCGTTTTGTCCTCGCTTATATGATTACCATCCTAAAGCGATTCCAGCACCTTACAACCATTCTAATATTGATTCGGATGAGATGCTGTATTATGTTGATGGAGACTTTATGAGCAGGACAGGCATTGGCCCGGGATATATCTCATTACATCCATCCGGCATCCCACATGGACCGCATCCAGGTACTTACGAAGCGAGCATTGGCAAGAAAGAAACACATGAACTCGCCGTTATGATAGACACCTTTAATACCTTACAAATAACAGAAGAAGCACTCAAAATTGATGATGGATCATATTATCAATCTTGGATTAAACACTAATAGAATCGATATGATAATAGATGTAGCAAAGGACTCGGATTTTTCCATTCATAATATTCCTTTCGGTATTTTTAGCACTGCAGACAAAAGTATGCGAGCCGGGGTAGCCATAGGAGATCAGATCATAGATTTATTGGCCCTCCATCAGCTAGGTGGGGTCTTTGATTTTGACGAGTCCGTCTTGGATCATCGAGTGTTAAATGACTTCATTGCTTTAGGCAAGCCGGTGACCAATAAGGTCCGCACAGATATTCAATCTTGGCTAAAAGATGACAGTTCCGTGCTGGCCCGCAATCCCAATGTGTTTGTTCCACAATCTGACGCAACAATGCATCTGCCAGTGCGTATTGGAGATTATACAGACTTTTACTCGAGTATAGAACATGCGACCAATGTGGGCAAGATGTTCCGTGATCCAGAGAATGCATTATTGCCTAATTGGAGGCATCTGCCAGTGGGATATCATGGTCGATCATCATCTATAGTAGTAAGTGATACTCCCATCCATAGACCTCAAGGCCAGACCATGCCTGTAGGTGCCGAGTCTCCAGTTTTTGGACCGTCTAAGAGGATGGATTTTGAATTGGAGATGGCTTTTATCATAGGTAAGCCGACAGCACTAGGCGATCACATCACTACATCAGATGCTGCTGAGCACATCTTTGGCATGGTGCTGTTTAATGATTGGTCTGCGAGGGATATACAAAAATGGGAATATGTTCCTTTAGGACCATTTTTAGCCAAGAGTGTTGGTTCTTCTATATCTCCTTGGATTGTTACCATGGAGGCTTTAGCGCCTTATAAGGTGCAGGGCCCGCAACAACAGCCAGAGGTGTTGCCTTATCTACGATGCTCGGATGATCACAATTATAATATCAATCTTGAAGTAGGTTTACAGCCAGAAGGTAAGCAGGAGAGCATTATCTGTCGCTCCAACTATAAGTATATGTATTGGAATATGGCTCAACAGCTGGCACATCATACCATCAATGGTTGCAATATGAATGTAGGCGATATGATGGCATCAGGAACTATCTCTGGACAATCAGAAGATTCATTTGGATCTATGTTAGAGCTTTCTTGGGGTGGCAAAAGAACGGTAACCCTTGATGACGGAGAGACGAGAAAATTCTTAGTAGATGGTGATACTATAACTATGAGAGGGTATGCCCAACGAGGTGATCAACGAGTAGGGTTTGGAGCGGTTAGATCTAAACTATTACCAGCTAAATAAAGATTATGTCGATCATCACCATCAATCCGACAGAGATATCTCATAGGGCAATGCATCAACACATGCTTTCGGCAGTAGCACCTCGGCCGATATGTTTTGCCAGTACGATTAGTGCAGATGGTGCGGTCAATCTGAGTCCCTTCAGTTTTTTTAATGCCTTTAGTTCAAATCCACCTTTATTGGTTTTTTCTGCGGCACGAGGAGGACGGGACAATCAACTCAAGCATACTCATATCAATGCTCGAGAGACCAAGGAGGTCGTTATCAATATGGTAAATTATCGCATGGTAGAGCAAATGTCATTAGCCAGTACAGCCTATCCAAGAGATGTTAACGAATTTGTCAAAGCAGGATTTACAGAGGTGGCAAGCGTGAAAGTTAGACCTCCCAGAGTGTTGGAATCTCCCGTATCCTTTGAGTGTGTTGTCGAGGAGATCAAAGAACTGGGGGATTGGCCTGGCGCTGGCAACTTGATCTTTGCTCGGGTGGTACTCATGCATATCAATGATCAATACATGGATCCGGAGGGCCAGTTAGATACAACCAAACTTGATCTCGTGGGTCGTATGGGAGGCGCATGGTATAATCGTACCACAGAGGATGTGCTGTTTACTATCCCCAAACCGACTCGCAATCATGGGATAGGTATTGATGCCCTTCCTGAGTATATTAAAACGGCAGATTGGTTAACAGGCAATGAATTGGCCCGAATGGGTAATCTCCCTCAATTGGCCGATCTGGAATCAATCAACATGGCTCATGAGCAATTTGTCAAACCTTTGCTAATGGAAGCTTCAGATATTACTAATTCGGTTATAAGTCAAGCCAAAGACTTCATAGCTAATGAGAGACCCCAGGACTGTCTGGCCTTGCTCATAGCCGCCGAGAATTACTTAAAATAACGCTCAAGCCGAGATGATTGATCCCCAAATATCAAACCCTATTATCGATAGATTACCTGATCATCTTAAACAGTACATTCTACCACAAAATTATGAACATTATACTCCAGAGGATCATGCCGTATGGCGCTATGTGATGCGTAAGAGTGTATCTTACCTACCATCAGTAGCGCATGAGTCGTATCGCTCTGGACTATCTCAGACTGGCATAGAGACAGAGCACATACCAAGCATGTATGGCATGGATCGCATACTCAAGAATATTGGTTGGGCGGCAGTAGCTGTAGATGGCCTCATACCATCTGCTGCTTTCATGGAGTTTCAAGCATACAATGTCTTAGTAATCGCATCGGATATACGATTGCTCAAGAATATAGAGTATACTCCGACTCCTGATATCATCCATGAGGCTGCTGGACATGCTCCGATTATTGCCAATCCTGACTATGCCGAGTATCTCCGATTATTCGGTGAGATAGGAGCGAAGGCTATAAGCTCTGATGAAGATCGTAAGCTCTTCCTCGCCGTACGAGAACTGGCCAGCCTCAAAGAAAATAAAAAGGTGGCGGCCGAAAAAATAGCACAGTTAGAACAAAACATCGTGCAACTGCAAGAGGCCATGACCGAACCATCAGAGTTGCAATTGCTCAAGAATCTCCACTGGTGGACCATAGAGTATGGACTAATTGGTACAGTCGACGATCCAAAGATATATGGCGCAGGACTGCTATCATCGATCGGGGAGAGCAAGTGGTGCCTTTCTGATGAAGTCAAGAAAATACCCTTGAGTCAGGAGGCCGTATATCAGTCATTTGATGTGACACAACCACAGCCACAGCTATATGTGACGCCATCCTTTTCCTATCTTAATGAAGTGCTAAATGAGTTCGCCGAAACGATGGCAGTACGCAAGGGAGGACTCGATGGAGTCAATAAATTGATAGCTTCCAAACAACTTGGGACTATAGAACTCAGCACAGGACTACAGATATCTGGAGTATTCGCAGAACGGTATATTTCTACTGATGGTCAGCTATGCTATGTGCAGACCGTTGGTCCTACCGCCTTAGCATACAGAGAGAGAGAATTGATAGGGCAGAGTGCCGTACACCATCCAACGGGATTTGGTACAGCGATAGGCAGGCTGGTTGGTATCAATATGGAGCTCGAAGATATGTCTCCCAAAGACCTTAGAGCCTATGGCATCGTTGAAGGCAACGAGATCTCTTTAGAATTTGAAGGAGGAATTACCATCTCTGGGCATGTGGTTACAGGAACAAGAAACGTCTATGGTAAGATCATGCTTATCGCATTGAGGGGGTGCAGCGTCAAACATGATGGCCAACATATCTTTCGTCCAGATCAAGGGATTTACCATTTGGCCATCGGATCTCAAGTAATCTCCGCTCATGCCGGACCTGCAGATTTGAATTCTTTTGACTTGCTCGACCATGTCAAGTCTACTGGACCCTCAATCTCTGAGCATCATCATAGCCCTATCCAACAAGTATATCAGACTCTCAAAACACTGAGGTCTGATAGCATTCATCAAGCTGATTTGGATACCTTGATCGAAGAGGTGTTAGTCGATCATCAAGATCAATGGTTGATTCTCTTAGAGCTATATGAGTTGCTTGCTCAGGATAATCATACAAAGGCCAATATGATAAGAGATAAATTAACTCTCTTAGCAAACTCAGAACCTCAGTTAGAAGAGTTAATTAGGACTGGGTTGAGATTGCTCGATTAGGAGTAAACATTTTACTATTTCAGTGTTTTCTATATCGATAATAAAAAGTAGAATCCTCCCATAAATTTCATCTCCTTACCTACATGAGTCATCTAACTTACTAATCATTGGGCTTAAGAGTATGGTACTGATGGTCTTGGAGTCAGATTGAGTATTACTTTGTGCCATCAATGTCAATCTATAAATCCATATGTGTTATCTTAACCGTTCTATTAGCTTATGGGTCAATTATTAATCTCATTATCAGATATAAGAATTCTTGATGTTGTAGACATCATCATAGTTTTGGTACTCTTTTGGCAGATTTATAAATTGTTGAGAGGTACGATCGCCTTCAATATTTTTATAGGCTTGATGATGTTGTACGGTATATGGTATGCCGTCAGTCATCTCGAGATGCGCTTATTGACTTTTCTGCTGGGCCCATTTGTTGGATTTGGGGTATTGATATTAATCATCATTTTTCAGCCTGAGATCAGGCAATTCCTCTTGATGTTAGGAAGCAATACCCTCAAAAATCGCTTTACCTTTTTAGAAAAACTCTGGGGAGATCAATTGATCGTGGACGATTCGGCTATTATGGAGCGTGTTGATCAGATCTTTTTTGCCTTGCAATATTTTAAGGAAGAGGGGACCGGAGCCCTATTGGTCCTTAGTCATAATCGTGACACCCCTATCTGGAATAACTCGGGACAGGTCATTGATGCTAAGATATCTTCTCAATTATTACGGACTATATTTCAAAAAGAGTCGCCTACACATGATGGTGCAGCCATCTTAGTCAATGATCGGATTTATTCTGTCAGTGTAATCTTGCCCGTTAGTGAGAGCAACACTATTGATGTCGATTTAGGCCTACGGCATCGGGCTGCTGTGGGTGTTAGCGAAAAAACGAACGCCATCGCCTTCGTAGTCTCAGAGGAAAATGGAGATTGGTCCTATGCTGTCGGAGGTAATCTCATACTATTGAATAATCAAGCAGAATTAAGAGAACAAATCAAATCGGCTTTGAAAGAATAATGTAGGCGGAGACTATATTTTAAGTTCTGTGCTTCACTAAAATAAGTATTGTCAAGGGAGATCCCTTGCTTATGGAGCTTCTTTATGGATGGTCTTCGGAGGGATAATTTTAATCTTGCACTAATTTCTACAAGCACATTCATGATGCTCGTTGAGATATGCTATGGTTTCTGTGCATAGTTTTTCTAAAATTGAAATATCTATGTCAGCAAGCTTTTTAACGTAGATACAGGATTTACCCATTTTGAATTTGCCCAAATCTTCGAGCAACTCATTGCTCTTTTTGGTATTTGAATAGATATAGAGAGAAAACTGTGCTTTCCTTGGCGAAAATCCAAGCAACGGGGCATCTCCTTCATGTCCGCTGGCATATTTGTAATGGTATCTGCCAAAACCTATAATTGTGGGTCCCCACATCCTAGGTTTAAAACCGGTCCATTTCTCCATGAGTTTTATTAACTGATTGCTATCAGTTTTCTTTTGTTCTTTGTCGACATAGGAGTCGATAAAATCGAACACATCGACTTTGGTCTCTATTGTCTTATTCTTTGCCATTTGATTGCGATTTTGTCCTAACCTATAGTCGTTGCTTACCTTCGGTGTCGCATTGTTTTTAGTAATCTAAATCTAAAGAAAAATTTATGGATTTAATAGCCTTTGCGTCGTTGGTTAATGGTTAGCACATATCCTCCGACTTGGACATTATTGTTAGGGAAGCCCAAAGTAGCATGCTACAGTTTACCTGTCTTTAACAAAAATAAATGAGCATTTGTCTTCTGTGTTTTCAGATTTAATGACACTGATTAACCCGCTTAGATAGCTTTGTTCTTACCTATTTGGACAAGCCTACAAAGACTTAGTTTTTGTACCTTGAAAGACAATAAAGTCAGAATTAGAAAGCACATGATTGAATTTCTATATATTGACGATGAAAATGAAATAATTCAAATATTCTGAGAGTTTCGTTTAGACGCCTTATAAAATATATTGGGCAAAAAGTGTTTTAGAAAACTTTGGTATTGTAAAAGAACAAGATATTAAGCTCGTATTAAGTGACCAGAGAAAAAAGTAGAGATGTCAGGTAGTAAGGTTCTTAAGATGATAAGGACACTATGTTCTGAAGGACTCATAATTATGTCGAAAGTATACAATGATGTCGGTAGCACTATGAAGGCTATAAGTGATGGTGGGAGATACAGATATAAGTTGATATCAAGGCTGACTACTAAACAGCAACAGACTTTGTGCTCTGGACTGGGATGGCGTACAGTGCTTGTTAGTGCCGATATGTGCAGTACATTATTGAGTTTATCGATAGTAAGGTATGCCTTGTCTTTTGAGACAAGAACTATTTTTAATGTGGGTCAGGTTTTTGGCAATGGATTTGCTTTAACTGATGAGTTGCCTAAGGATTCGAGAGTAACAAGTAGCATGATCAATAAGCATCAATGAGATTGGACTTTATCGATACTCAAGGCAGTGATGCTTGATATTTTTAAGGGAGTAATAGGCCTTTCATCTTAACAAGATTAGAAACGAATTATGGAGAAAGTTATAATAATTGGCAATGGAATCTCTGGCATCACAACTGCCAGATTTGTCCGAAAACTAAGTGATAAGCATATTACAGTGATCTCCTCAGAGACGGATCACTTCTTTAGCCGGACGGCCCTCATGTACATATATATGGGCCACATGAGATTTGAAGATACTAAGCCATATGAAGATTGGTTTTGGAAGAAAAATCGAATTAACCTAGAGAAAGGCCACGTTGACAACATAGATTTTGGTGCGAAGAAGCTCCGCTTGGCTTCGGGCAAAGAAATGGACTATGACAAATTAGTCCTGGCATTGGGATCCAAGTCAAACAAATTTGGTTGGCCAGGTCAGGATCTCAAGGGAGTAGGTGGATTATATACCTTTCAAGACTTAGAGCAGATGGAGGCCTATAGCGGCGATCTCAAAAGAGCCGTCATAGTCGGTGGTGGACTAATAGGAATTGAAATGGCTGAGATGTTTCATTCTCGACATATCCCTGTCACCATGATTGTTAGAGAAGCCAGTTATTGGGATAATATCTTGCCGCAGGACGAATCCCAAATGATCAGTAGTCATATCCTCAAAAATGGAATCGACCTACGACTTGGAGTCAATTTAGGAGAGATCCTGGGGGATGATACTGGCACAGCCAAGGCAGTGACAATAAAGGAAACCGGAGAAGAAATCCCTTGCGGCTATGTAGGACTCACAGCGGGTGTAAGTCCCAATGTAGCTTGGCTAAAAGAGTCGGGTTTAGAGATAGGGCGAGGTATAAAAGTTAACAAGCATTTACAAACCAATCAGCCTGATGTCTATGCAGTAGGAGACTGCGCAGAGCAAACGGAGGTAGTTGCTGGCAGGAGGCCAATAGAAGCAATTTGGTATACAGGCCGGATGATGGGGGAGACCGTGGCTTATAATATCTGTGACAAACCTATAGCATACGACCCAGGTCTTTGGTTCAATAGTGCAAAATTTATAGATATAGAATATCAAGTCTATGGAGAAGTTCCCTCTAAGCTGCCTGATCACCTTAAGACCATCTTTTGGAAACATAAGGATAATGAAAAGTCCATTCGTATCAATTATCACAAGGAGGACTATACCGTCAAGGGATTTAATCTCTTTGGGATAAGATATAGACATGAAGTATGCGAAAAATGGATACTTGAAGAAACTGGTATTGAAGAAGTCCTTGCCAACTTAGGAATGGCCAATTTTGATCCAGAGTTTTATGAAGAGTATGACCATGAGATCATAGCAGAGTATAATAGGGTAGAAGGTAAGAAAGTACAATTGAAGAAAAAGAGGGGCCTCTCTAAGGCTTTGGCATTCTTAAGCAAGAAGAAATAATAATATGAAGTTAGTACAGTATATAGGAATAGGATTATTTATAGTAGGATTATTGGTTTTTACAGCCATGCTTGGGATAGGCAAGCAAGAAATTCGCTCAGATAATATTGAGATATCAAATACGTATCATAAAGAAGCGATCATAAAATCCGCTAAAGATCTTGGGATTTTTGAAAAAGAAATAGGTGGTCTGGCGTTTACCCAAAAACTGAAATCAGTCATTGAAAATGCCGCAGTAGATCTTGAGAGTCAAGCTCAAAATGGAATACCCGATGGTGTTGAAGAATGGGATTTTAAACTAGGCAATTGGAAAGTATCCGAATACACACAGGCGATTGTACAACAGACCGCTTCTGGGCCTGTTCAAAACAACCCTTGGTTGTTCTTCTTGCTGACCTTTGGATTATCTATTATAGGCGGGCTACTGTTCATCTTACCCAAATTTACGGAGACACCGGGTATCAAGAATAATGGTATCTATCATGACCCTCTAACCAGAGGACTCAAATTCAATATTAAGACTGTCATATTGATGTCTTCTATAGTGGGTATTATTGTATATGGGTTTATCAAACTACAAAATTTGTTTTGGCCATTGGTCACAGTGGTTATAGCAGGGATCATCAGCTACTTGGTATTCTATCGACAAAACTCTAAACTCAATACTCCCCAAAGAAACTCTTCTCCAGTTCATACAGGATGGTTAGGCCTCATCGCTGGTATCTATTTGATAGGTTTTTACATTTTACTTTATTGGGCACCAGCCTATATCAATAACTGGATAACCATGGTGAACCCAATTAGCGAATCTTTAAGTGGTAATGCTGCGAGCAACTGGTTTTTGTATGGTCTCATGTATTCGATTATAGTTATAGTGATGGGTGTCAGGATGATGAGTAAGTATCGTCATAACAAATACCAACGGGTCAGAACTATGTCAGTCATGTTTTTTCAAACATGTTTCGCATTTATTCTGCCTGAGATATTGGTGCGACTCAATCAACCTTGGTATGACTTTAAAAACATATGGCCACTCGATTACGATTTCTTCTTCAAGTATAATATTGACAACCTGATGAGCAGTGGAGGTGTCGGGATCTTTATGCTGGTATGGGGTATAGCACTCACTATCCTCGGCGTACCACTTATCACTTATTTCTTTGGTAAGAGGTGGTATTGTAGTTGGGTCTGTGGATGTGGCGGCTTAGCAGAAACCATGGGTGATCCGTTCAGACAATTGTCAGACAAAAGTCTTAGAGCATGGAAGTATGAACGATACATCATTCATGGAGTGCTCGTAGCAGCAGTAGTGATGACAGCCATGGTGATTTACCATTACTTCACCGGGAGCAATACGGTCTTAGGCTTTAATACTGACAATGTTAAATCCTGGTATGGATTTCTGATAGGTGCAGGATTTTCTGGTGTAGTTGGCACAGGATTTTATCCAATCATGGGCAATAGAGTTTGGTGCCGATTTGGTTGTCCTTTGGCAGCCTACTTAGGCTTGATTCAGAAATACAAGAGTAGATTTAGAATAACTACCAATGGGGGACAATGTATCTCATGCGGTAACTGTAGCACTTATTGTGAGATGGGTATAGACGTAAGGTCATATGCACAAAAAGGACAAGATATAGTAAGAAGTAGTTGTGTAGGTTGTGGAGTCTGCTCCGCAGTCTGCCCTAGAGGAGTATTGAGATTAGAAAATGCCTCTGAAGATGTCCATACTCGAACGGACGCTGAAAGAGCGCTCCATATCACCTCTGAAGAGGTGGTCTTAATGTCTTAATAGATGCCAATAAGCATTAGAGTAACAACAAAAGTGATTTAGTAGAAGATCCATATATAAAAACTCAAGTCAGTAAGTCGATGCTGACTTGAGTATACAGTATTACATTTCATCTGATTGATCCTTATCTGTTTCGGTATGGATAATGTTTTAGAAGTTATTCGTCAATTTCGGATTCCGAATCAGAGTGATAATAGTCACTTTCCTTATAATATGAGACCAGCTTTTCGATTGTAGGAATAATTTGTCTTTCAACGGTAAATTTTTTAAGTTTCCATAGTCCATACCTCTCCTCCAATAGAGATTTAAGTTGACCGTCCTTCTTTATTAAAGCGAAAAATGATTCATAGCTTGGTTCATCCCAGTCGCCCAAGATGGCAGGATCAGATTCAATGAAAAGATGGTCATATTTTTGGGTGATATGTTTTCCCATTTCTCCTCCTGTTTTGCCTGCGCTATCGTAGAAATCTTCCACCCTATGGGAACCAACTGTATAAATGAACTCTAGTTGATTGGCAAATTCTTTATCCTTCAAAATAGAAATGGTTCCTTCATTGACCGAGGTTTTGTAGTATGGAAATTTAGGTTCAAAATAGTATTGAAATCCTCCAAATGCCGATTTTATTGCAAAAGTCTGATAAAAAGGTGGCAACTCCTCTTCACGATATTGCTTTATCTTATCTAAGGTGAGCGTTCTCCAATTCTTTAAAATAAATTCATCATACCCTATTTCTTCACTCGATCGAACCAAGAAAAGGGTACAATAATTTTGATACTCTAACAATTCGCCATAAAGCTTGTCTGCCAATTCCTGTTCTTGCTTGTTTGCTTTTACTCCTTCATTCCATTTACTTACTTGAAGTGCTAATAATATCCCAACCATAACAAGCAGAATCTCACCAAAGGCGTATATAATATACCTTTTCAAATTTCCGTCATCAATTAATTTTTTCCGTAATCTTTTAAAAAAATTTAGCATGAGCACTTCATTTTTCTCTAATGCTGACGAATGTTAACTAATTCTTTGATTGTCAATAGCTTAATTTTCATAGGTCTATCTTTGAAAATCCAGTATCCTATGGTTACCAATCTTTAAGATAAGGTATATTCTCATTAGCCCAGGTAATTCATTTGTCATAGAAAAATTCGAGTTTCCTTGAAGGATTCCAAATTACTAAAGGTGTAGGAATGTTGTCCTTTATCGAGTAGGGTATGATTGCCGTCATCATCCGGTGTTAATGAACTGACTTTTTTACTTAAAATTGACTTCAGATTCACCTAAAACGTGATATATTTCATCTAAAGTTGACCGAACTTCTTCATCGAAATCCGTATCTGTATTTATTAGAAT
>CAZJHC010000087.1:0-12122 GCA_964545645.1 uncultured Saprospiraceae bacterium | reverse complement strand
ACGATAGACACTCCAGGAGCATCAATGTTTTTAATAACCTGCTCTGTAACAGTTTCAAAAGTCGCTGGTGACGTATTTACTTGCTTACCAGCTTCTTGAGATAATACTTGCTCCGTGACAGTCTCGAAAGTCGCTGGAGTTGTTGATAAAGTAGTGGCAGCTTCTTTAGCCAAAACTTGCTCAGAAACAGTCTCGAAAGAAGCAGGCACTGTTGATACCTTTGTCGTGGCTTCTTTTACCAAAACTTGCTCAGTGACAGTTTCATATTGATCTGCAATCAAACATCTAGCATAACACTTGCCAGGTTCTGATGGCATACCAGGTGCAGGCTGCGCATAGGCTCCTACTGCTATTAGGCAGATTAGAGCTGTGAACAATGAGTTGAGATTTTTCATAAATTTTGAAAGCGTTTAAATTAAATAATATTTGATATATGAATTTTTCGTTTGGCTAGCAAAGCTAACTATAAATTATCTATTTCTTTTGGGTATGTAACGTAAGTATATTGTTGTCTTCGATTAAATAGGTCAAATTGAGTTAACTCTGAGTACAAATTTACTTCTTGATTTGAAGAAATCACTCTAATAGGTCTTTTAAAGTCGCAAATCTTACTTATATCTTTTCCTGAAATCACTAGTTTGGAGGATGTGGTTGTGTCTATTTCGAGTTGTAATTCTGCTTTATGACGCATCTGATTAAGAAAGTCACTATCCAATTCTTTATTACTTATGACCGTCCTCATTAATCTTCTATTAAGAAGACCTTGAGCAAAGTAGCGACATATAAAATTATTGTGATCATAGTGTTCTTTAAGTAAAGAAACTATATCATAATCATCCAATTTTGTGAAATCTTCAATTAACTCGGTGTTCATATCTGTTTCACCATTTCTTATCAGTTTGGATATTAGATTGGAGCCTTTATGCTCTTTAGATATGGCTGTTTTATACTCTTTAAAAAAACCTACTAACATTACTTCAGCACTTATCGCTGCTTTATGCAGATAAACCTGACGATACATCAAATATCTCGACATGAAAAACTTGTCAACACTATGCAGTCCCTTAGCCTCTATTGCTAAGTGATCGTCGTGAACTGTCATCATCTGAACGATCCTGTCATATCCAATGACTCCCTCCGCTACTCCAGTATAATAACTATCTCGACTCAAATAGTCCATACGATCGACATCTAATTGGCTTGAGAGCATTTCATGCAAAAAGATTTTATGATACTTATTCTCGAATATATCTATCGCTAGAGAAAGGCGCCCTCCTAGCTCATCATTTAGATATTTCATGATAAATGATGTAATAGCTTCGTGATGTATGGGTAAAATTTGTTTTTCTAAAGCATGCGAAAAAGGACCGTGACCTATATCATGAAGTAGTGCCGCAGCACAAGTAGCCTCATATTCTTGATCAGTAATTTCGACTTTTTTTATACGGAGATTCCTAATTAGTTCAGAGCAAAGATGTGCTACACCTAAAGCATGATGAAACCTAGTATGTACTGCGCCAGGGTAGACTAAACAAGAAAGTCCGACCTGTGATATACGCCTTAAGCGTTGAAAAAACCTGTGATCGATTAACTCATAGATTAGCTCAAAGGGAAAACTGATCAATCCATATATAGGGTCATTAAAGACTTTTATCTTTGACATCGTCAATAGAATAAGCCATTATCGTACCATATTTTATGGTAGACTATTTGGCTGCTAATAATATACTCGACTAAGCACCCGTTAAGTTTAAACCTTACGGACACTTGAGATTTTTCATGTGTTCTATCTCCTTAAGATAACTCCATACCTAAAAAACAAACCTAATGTCAGAAATAAGAATCCTCTGGGCCGATGATGAAATTGATATGCTTAAACCTCAATTGTTCTTTTTAGAAAAGAAAGGGTATGAAGTAGTGACCGTCACCAATGGTCATGATGCTGTCGATCAGTTTATAGAAGATAAAGCCATTGATGTAGTGTTTCTAGACGAATCAATGCCTGGGATTTCTGGGTTAGAAACCTTAAGCAAATTGAAAGAGATCAACAGCAACATTCCTATAGTAATGATTACTAAGAATGAAGCTGAAAACCTTATGGAAGAAGCAATTGGATCTCAGATCGATGATTACCTGATCAAACCTGTCAATCCTAATCAGATATTGATGACATTGAAAAAACTTATTGACAACAAAAGACTTGTCAATGAAAAGACGATGACTGACTATCAGATTGATTTTAGAAAGATTCTGTTAGAGATAAACAGTGGTCTTGATGTCGATGGATGGGTAGAGGTATATAAGAAGATCATCTCATGGGAGCTCAAGTTAGATGAGTCTAACTCTCAAGAGATGATGGAGATATTAACAATGCAAAAAAATGAGGCGAATGCAGAATTTTCTAAGTTCATCGCCAAGAACTATCATCGGTGGTTTGAGAGCGAGGATCGACCAGTTATGTCTCATGATTTGCTCAAGGCTAAACTACTGCCCAACTTAGATAACACCAAGCCAACTGTACTATTCTTATTGGACAATCTAAGATATGATCAGTGGAAGATCATCGAGCCAGAAATTAACAACTTATTCAGAGTAGATAAAGAAGAATTCTTTTTCAGCATCTTACCTACCTGTACACAGTATAGTCGCAATGCCATCTTTGCTGGAATGCCACCCTCAGACATTAAGAAGCATTATAAAACATGGTGGAAGGATGATCATGAAGAAGGAGGCAAGAATTTATATGAAGAGGAACTATTAAAATCTCAATTGAATCGACTCTTGCGTAAAGAGATCCAAAGTGACTATGTCAAAGTAACTAATGTCAATGCCGCAAGACAATTAGGAGATAATATGCTTAATTATCTTAAGAATGATTTGACCGTAGTCGTCTACAACTTTATAGATATGTTATCGCATGCTCGTACTGAGATGGAAGTGCTCAAGGAGTTAGCCTCAGACGAAAAAGCCTATAGATCCCTTACTCAATCATGGTTTAGAAATAGCCCTCTAAAATTAGCTCTGGAGCGACTCAGAGATAAAGATGTACAGATCTTTATAACGACAGATCATGGTACCATTAGAGTACATCGACCGAGCAAGGTTGTAGGGGATAAGAGTACTACTACTAATCTGCGATATAAAATGGGCCGAAATCTAAAGTATGACAAAAAAGACGTATTAGAAATTACTGATCCACACACTGTAGGACTGCCTAAGTCGAATATCAGTAGTCGTTATATCTTCGCCAAGGATGATCGCTTTTTCTTATATCCTAACAATTACAATCACTTTAACAATCTATACAATAATACTTTTCAGCATGGAGGAATCTCCTTAGAAGAGATTATCTGTCCTTTTATAACCCTCAGTCCTAAGTAGTGAGTTAATCCTCTTGTTCAGCACGTTTTTTTTCGATGCGCTTAACAACGATAATTCCGATTTGGTATAGACCCATGAGCGGCATGGCTATGAGAAACTGTGTGATGACATCTGGTGGCGTTATAATCGCCGCTAATATAAATATGATAACTATAGAATGGCGTCTGAATTTTTTCATCATATCAGAACTAATAAGTCCTGCCTTGCCTAAGAAAAATGCGACTACAGGCAGTTGAAAAATAAATCCTGTAGGTAGAGTGATCATGGTCATATAAGAGACAAATGACGATAGAGTAGTGGAGACTATGGAATCATCAGTACCAAACTCATATCCGGCCAAAAAATTAATAGCGAATGGCGCAATAACGAAATAGCCAAATAAGACTCCTATAAAGAATAGTGAAGAACAAACTGAGACTATTCCTCTTGCTGCTTTTTTCTCATGATCATATAAGCCGGGTTTGATGAATCTCCAAAATTCCCAGAAAAGATAAGGGAAGCCTAAAATGATAGCTAGCCAAATCGATATCTTAAGATGTGTAAAGAATCTCTCGCCTAGATTAGTAAATATGATTTCAAATTGAGGTACTTCACAAAAGACTCCAAGATTGTCACAGATGAGGCTATAAGTAGGAAATGAACTGTAACGTGGTGCATAGAGTATATCTATGACGAGCTCACTCTGCCAAAAAACAACTACGCCGATAATCACTATTGCCCCTACGGATCTCATTATATGCCATCTGAGTTCTTCTAAGTGATCAAGAAAACTCATTTCTTTTTCGCTGGAGTTCGACTTATCTGAATTTAGAAGTTTTACCATAGATTGGATCGAGTCAGTTAATCACTCGGCTGTAATTATAAAAAAGGCAAGTATTAGAATGTTTTTGTTTAAATCCAAGTTTTGAATTCGACTTTTATACAATCTTTACGTGAGAATAGATAAACCTGACGATGTTGACCTCAGTACTTGTATTTATTGTTAGCCTTGGAGTACTGATATATTCTTCAAACCGATTTATCCAATCTGCCGAATTTATTGGTCTTGGTTTTGGAATATCTCCTTATATCATAGGTGTGACTCTCGTAGCTTTTGGCACTTCCTTACCTGAGCTGATGACGTCTATAGTCTCAGTATATCAAGGTAGTTCGGAGATCGTGGTAGGAAATGTCATCGGGAGTAACATCACTAATATTCTATTGGTAGTAGGGCTAACTACGATTGTGGCTGGAGATCTGAAAATAAAGAGAGACTTGATGAAGATAGACATGTCGATGTTGTTGGGCTCAGCATGTCTTTTGTGGTTTGCGATAAGCGACACCTCTTTTTCATTTTTTGAGGGTCTATTATTCATGGCTGGTTTGATCATTTTTTTACTGAGCAGTTTAAACGATCGAGAGTCAGATGTAGTAAGGAACAAACCAGATTCTTGGCGACAGTATGTATTTATTATTTTGGGGACAGTAGGCATTTATTTTGGCGCCTCGTATACTGTGTCATCAATAAGTGACATCTCAATGTTGATAGGAGTTGATGCGGCTATTGTATCATTGACAGCATTAGCCTTGGGGACTTCATTACCTGAGGTTGTCGTGAGCATTACGGCCTGTCGAAGAGGCAATCCCGGTATGGCCCTGGGCAATGTCATAGGATCTAATGTGTTTAACACTTTTGGAGTCATGGCTATTCCATCTTTTTTTGGGAAGATTGAGATTCCTCCGTCCATTACTCATTTTAGTCTCCCTTATATGATAGCAATGTCGGTTTTACTCATGATTATAACCATCTCCAGGTCTATTTCTAAATGGGAAGGATTCATCTTGATTCTTTTCTATATCTACTTCTTAGTAGAATTATTTACCACTGATTTCGTTAGTTAGAGGATTAATATGTTTAGTGTGAAAGAATTGGCATTCATTTTTGCAATTTTATTTCAGATCCATGCTTTTGGCCAGTTAGGGCTGACAGCTTATTATCCTTTGGATGATTGTTCATTAGATGACCAGGTGGGCGGTTTTGATGGATTTATATTGGGTAATCTATGTACCTGTGGGGCTCTGTCTAATGGGCTGGAGCTTAATGGGAATAATTTTGGAGATTTTAACATCGGTCTTAATAGCGTTTTTGAGGAGGATTATACTATCAGTTTCTATGCGTCCTTTGATATGTCAGTGACCATGTCAATGGATATTTTTTCTCTGGCTAAGACCTGCAATAATGATACAGCATTGTTGATACGTTATATTCCAGATTTTAATTTATTGAGAATCAGATTTTCTGATAGCCCTGATAATAGAATTGAACTAAGTGCGACAATCGATAATCCACAATGTTGGAATTATATAGCATTGTCAGTCGAGCGAAGTACTGGAACGCTCTATATTAACAATAGTTTGGCTGATGAACAATCTGCTATATCAGATTTTAGTTTTGATCCTCCCAATGATGTAAATTTTGCATTGGGCGATTCGCCATGTGTCGGCATCCCTATAGCAGGGGATACGAGATTTACTGGTCGGATAGATGAATTGAGCATATATAATCGAGCATTAACTCGTCGAGAGATACAACAAGAAGACTTTAGACCTGACCAATTGCTAATAGGCGATACGACCATATTTGTAGGAGAGCCCATCTTACTTCCAACTGGGCAAATCTGCAGTTCTGATTTTGTATGGTCTCCTACGACAGGGCTTTCTGATCCCAATAGCCCAACACCTACAGCCAATCCGCCTTTAGGCTCGACGACTTATACACTTACGATCAATGATGGAGCCTGTGTGAGTACTGATGACGTCACCATCAATGTTGTCAGTCGAGAGCAAGTTCAGTGTTCTGATTTAGCTTTGCCCAATACCTTTACTCCTAACGGAGATGGCATCAATGATTTATTTGGGATAAGTAATCAATTTCTCATTGATGAATTGATTTCATTCGAAATATTTGATAAATGGGGCGGCAGAGTCTTTCTCACTACTATGGCCAATGGCCTATGGAATGGTGAGCGATTAGATAATCAAATTGAAGTAGGTAATAGCTCTTATGTTTACAAAGTGTCCTATATCTGTGAAGGCGAAACAAATGTTAAATCAGGGGTGGTCAATGTGCTTAGGTAGGATATATAGTAGGATCATTCCCTCGGATAATAATTAGTTTCATAATTTCACATGTATCATGAAGCTTATATATATTCTTACTTCTTTCATAACATTAGTCATATTAGGTTGTTTTAATCCTCCTAACACTGAAGTAATATCGAGTGACGATGCACTCGATCAGCTAACTAAAGATGGTCTAATATTAACAGATACAATTGCTACGACTCAAGTGCCATTTGATATAGATACGTTCATAGCTCAGAAAGAAAAGTCTGAAAAAAATGAGACCTTAATGATAGAGAAGAATGTCGCTCCACCTATTGTTAACAAGAAAAAGATTAAGTCCAAAAAAATTCTCAAACCTCATATAGAATTTGAGCAGGAGGTCTATGAGTTAGGAGAATTAGTAAGTGGTGAGATTGTTGAGCAAAAATTTATATTTAAGAATGTAGGAAATGCCCCTTTGAACATTAAAAAAGCCGAAGGAACCTGTGGATGTACCATGCCTTCATATCCTTTTTTGGCCATTGAGCCAGGTGGAAATGGTGTCATCGGGGTTACGTATAATTCAGTGGGGAAAAATGGTCTCCAAGAACCAGAGATACTTGTTTATTCTGATGATCAATCCCAACCTATTACCAAGCTCAAAATGTTAATAGATGTTATAATAAAACCCACCAAAACCAATGAGAGTATAGATTCTACAACATTAGGAGGTTGATAGATAGCTACCTAATTAATGTTACATTCCCACTGCGAATCTCTGGAGCTCCGCCATCAATAAAGGAGAATTGTACTACATACATATATACTCCAGTTTCGAGTTCTTTAGATTGATCATTATTAAAATATCCATTCCAATTGCCCACTCCCGAAAGTTGAATAGCCTGAGGGCCATCTTCAGAATGAACTAAATTACCGTAGCGATCAAATACTTTAATGAAGTCAACGGCTGCAATGCCTGAACCTCCAAATACTTTGAAGGTAGCGTTGCCCGGGACAGTCGCATTTGGAGCGAATGCGTTAGGGATATATATATTGCTCGTACGCTGTACATTAACGTTAATATTGTCCTCGACGATACAGCCATTTTCATCTATCACTTGGACGCTCAATAGTGCGTCTCCGATAGGAGAGACTGAAACTTCTGCACAGTTAGATAGGGTACACTCGACGATTTCACTCGGACTCCATAGTATAGTATCTATGGCTGACTGCGTTTCTATTAAGGCGGTAACTTGAGTAGATTGTCCTAGCTCTACTTCTCGGTCAGCACCTATATTAACTGATAAATCTAAAGGCTGAGTTATCGTAAGAGTCGTATCCCAAGAACAACCATTTTGATCAAAAACCCTTACAGTAATATCTCCAGGGATTATCAAAGCAGTATCTGAGACAGGTATCGCTGGAGCTGTGTTGACTTGATAGCGGTAAGGAGCCCCAATACCTCCATTTACTTCGCCGATGGTAAGAAAACCTTGATCACTACTACAGATAGGATCGGAGACTTCTGATAGTGTAGCAACTACTATATCTGGTTCAGTGACTGACGCTTCAATCGACGCATCACAACCATTTTGATCCAAAACTTCTATAGTATAAACGCCTGGTACTAAGTCCACTGCATTTAGCCCCGTAGAGATAATGTCACTATCTTCATTAGTCCAGGTGATATTGTAATCGGGAGTTCCTCCTTCTACATCAATAGTTAGTTCTGTATTGTTATCTCCACCACATAGCGCTATTATACTGTTAATTGTATCAATCTGAATAGCCAGTGAATCAGGTTGCGGAATAATAATAGTATCCATAATGGCACAAGTACCAACCGATAGTTCTATTGGATAAATGCCCGCAGCTAATCCTATTCTGACATTACCCATTGAGCCATCATCTAACCATCTGATATCCAGGCTGTTAGGGCCAATTAGACTGAGGTTGACATTGGCACCATTATTTTCTGAATCTCCAAAACATGCTATCTCTGTTATCAAGGTATTGACGGTATCGATTTCAAATGGAAGGGCGTCAGGTACCTCAACAAAAACTGTATCAAAAATGCAGTCTCCTTGTCCATAAATGATAAAATTATCAGGACCAGGAGGGAAATTAGTTACGGTGAAATTGTTTACGCTTCCTCTCGTTCCCGTTGAGCTCTCAAAGAAAAATGGGCCTGCAAAATCTACTGAAGGAGAAATTGTCAAGACAGCAGTACCTGATGCCTCTCCAGTACATCCAGGTGGATTAATATTTGATAAGTTAGGGATTGGAGCAATTTTATCATTGAGAATAACAGTGTTTTGAGATGAACATCCATTGATATCTGTCACTATTACTGAATATTCTCCTGCGGGTACATCATTTAATACAGCACTACTCGTAATCAATGTGTCAGGTAACCAAGTAAAAGTTAAATCGCTCGTACCACCTGTTACAGAAGCGATTAAGTTACCTAAGCCTCCAGGGCACATAATGTCATTAAGAACTAATAAGTCCAGAGATATCTCTTCAGGATCTGACAGGTCAAACTGATAGGTCTGTTCGGCTCCCGAAGCATCCATAACTATCACACTATATACTCCTGCAGACAGTCCTCCGATAGAATCAACATCAGCACCTGACGCTCCATTGGACCAGGTATAATTGAGAGGCAACATGTCCGAACTTACATCGATGGTAATAGAACCATCACTTTCACCAAAGCAAGTTGGACTGATTAAGGTAGTATCATTGAGCAGTATACTATTGCTCTGAAGCAATAACTCTTGGGTATTTGTACACCCATCATTTGGCTCGGATACTAAGCTGGTATACCTGCCAGGAGGCAAGCAGCCTATGTTGATAGAAGCTTCATTCACGGCTTCATCATATACAGTTACTCCCATGGAGTCTAAGATCTGTACATTGACAGGCGTAGTCAGTGGGGGCATCGTAGTGGTCAATTCAATTATAGCCTCTACGGTGCCGCCTGTACAAGGATTATTCGATTCATCGATTGGGGCAAAGGTCGCAGTGATTTCTCTTTGTACCCCGATGACAAATTCTCCCATGGTGCCACAACTACTAAATCTATCGACACTATCCGTTGCTGTGATTCTGTAATTGCCAGGACTTAATAATCTGAATTCTTGTTCAAATCCTCGATCACTCGCATTATTTATAGGTGTGATAGAACCGTCTTCTTCAACTCGTTCTATATTCCACGTATATCCATCCGAAAAAGGACCACCTCCTGTTGCGCCCACATTAATAGCTCCATTATTACGTCCATCACACAATGCATCAGTGATATTGAGAGCCTGTACATCTATTACTGTCCTTAGCAATTCAAACTGGGTTGATTGCTTACATCCCAGTGAGTCAATAACCGTAACCTCATAGATTCCATTACTGAGGTCTTTTAGTTCATTTTGGCCCAGACCGATTTGGGCGGTTCCCCAATCATAAAAGTATGCTCCGTTACTAAAGGGCTTGCCGCCAGAAATCTCTAATTCGATTCGACCATTAAAATCAGTAGGGCAGTTAGGTGCCTTAAGAGTACTCGCTTCGATAGTAAAGGCTGGGTCATCTGTGATTTCAATAGTCAAATTTTGACTATTGAGTCCAGTATCGTCAACAACAGAAAATGTATGTTGGCCTAATGGTAGGCCAGTGTATACAAATACGTCTTGATCATCGGTTCCAACCATGTTGCCTTGTGTACTGACAATCGTGTAAGGAGGCGTCCCGAAAAATACTTTAAGCTCTACTATGCCTTCATCTGTAGTATTAGAAGACCCACATAGTCCTGTGGTAAAGACTTGAGGTTCATCAGATTCCTCAGGAACTACGATAACCCTGCCATTATCAGGATTGGGATTACAAGGTCGAAATGACAAGCTGGCTTCGTTAAGAAACTCTGCTGGACTCCCAAGACCAGTATCATTAAAGAGCACCTGTCCGTCATTGCCTGGTTCACCTATGACTGTAAAACACAACTCTAAGAGGGCAGAGTTATTAGGTAAACTCGAAGCATCAAGATTAGGATGAGACCATAAGATACGTATAACATCCGGGTCTCTATCTGTAGGTGCAGTAACATCTCCCGCAGTAAAACCTGTAAGGCCACTCACAGTCGGGTCCCAACTATCTAATTGCAGTACTGTAGAGTTAAAGTTGATGACAAAAAAGAAAAGAATTATGTCATTGAAATTGGACACTTCGACATTAAAGCAAAACTGGTCACCTTGTTGCAGTGTCCAGCTCTCTGGTAGTGTCAATTGTACAGTTTGTTCAGAACAATCCTGAGCCATCGTAGGGCGAGAACTAAGCAAAGCCAATAGGAAAACAAAAAAAACAATTGTATATCGAGTACTTAGACTCTTTAGATTATTCATATACTAAATTCGGACAATGAAGTACTTTCTGAAATTAACGGTGTTAAAACGCCTCAGTAGTTCTAATATTGCAAGGAATGTGAGGGGTGAAACACAAATATTTTAGGATCGTAAAAGTACTGTAAGATCACTTAAGGCCAAAAAAAAAAGCTCCAATAGTCACCTATTGAAGCTTTTCTTGGAAGATGCTTTTACTTCTTTAATAGTATAAGTAGGAGGTGATGTTATAATTTTCCATCAGCTCTGTCTTATATATTTCTGCCTCCGTAGTATTCTTAAAGTTACCCATTAAGACTCTATAGATTGTATTATCGCCTTTGTAATCATGTAGTATAATAATCTGCTCGTCTATCGTGGTAGCGACATTATTATAAAACTTTAAGGTGCTCGCATAGCTGGTAAATGTGCCAAGCTGAAGTTTATAATTACCAACATTTTCTCTTGGATCAGATTTAGTAGTAGTATATCCGATATCTATTGGGTCGGTATTAGGAGTATGCACGTAGTCTTTCTTTGTTCCTTTATTTTTATCCAAAACTACATTCATCTTAGAAGGAGGGAGGGTTTCTTCAATTCGTTCGACTACCTTACCATCGTTATTGATGATAATAACCGTGGGTAGTACTTTGACGGCATACAGTTCTTTGAGGGCATAACCATCAAAGTCATCGATATTAATTTTAACGGATACGTAGTCATTATTCATCTTTTCTATGACTGATGGATCTGAAAATGTTGTTTCATCCATCCATTTACAAGGTACGCACCATGAAGCATAGAAATCTACCAATAACATTTTGCCTTGACTTTGCGCTTCTAATTTAGCCTTGTCAAACCCATCTGTTATATAGCTAATTGATGAGGCTGTACATATTGTACTTGTAATACTTAAGATTAAAACAGCTAATAAACTAATAATTCTCATAATCTAATTATCTGATAGTTGATAAATAATCGTTATACATAAGTATCTGTATAACTGCCATAAACGTATTACAAGATTAATGCCAATGTATTTAAAGACGTTGTAGGATCTTCGATTATCTTCTACTTTGGCTGTCTTATGTTGGAACATTTTATACCTTCGCACTGCTAATTATGACCATTAATGCCTAGAGCTGCTATAACTGCCGTAGGGGGTTACGTTTCTGACCAAGTACTCTCCAATAGTGATTTGGAAAAAATCATGGAAACCAATGATGAGTGGATCACCTCTCGTACGGGGATAAGAGAAAGGCGAGTTCTCCGTGAAGATCAAGCCGTATC
>CAZJHC010000086.1:0-12143 GCA_964545645.1 uncultured Saprospiraceae bacterium | reverse complement strand
GGTTATTATAATATATGTATGCTCCAAATTCTACGATCTTGACGTCCACTGCTGAAAGAATCGCTGTATTGTGTTTCCAAAAAAATTCTTTAGGTCGATCAGCATCTATGCTCACATGTACAATCTTAGGAAAATGGGACACGGAGAGCGAATGCTCATACGCCGTCAACTTATCTGGCAGAGGGGCGTCTGGTAACATCTGTGCCGTGAGGTTCGAGCAAAATAAAAGAAAAAATAAGGTTGAGGATTTCATAAAATTATGTTTACCTCAAAGAAAAAGGCTCCTACTGATGAGACCGCTTCAATTTGATAAAATGAGACCTTTAATTCGTCTCAATTCTGCTACTTGAGACTTGTTTTTAATTCTTTTGGAGATTTGCCAGTAGTTGATTTAATGATTCTATTGGCACTGGCTTTGGAATTAAATCCACAATCTAAGGCTATCGAAAGAATCGTGAGGTGCCCATGGTCCTTACTGTTGACTCTATGTACAAATTCCCTGACCCGATAGTTATTAATAAATTGACTTGTACTGACACTTTCTACATTATTGATGGCTTTGCTTATGAGATAAGCCTTAATTCCGGTATAGTCTGATAGTCTGCTAACATTCAAATTAGGATCGAGATAGTGACGGTCTTTTTCCATAGATTCCTTGAGTAGTCTCATTACCTTTGCTAATTGAGCATCACCTACTTTCTTTTTAACGTATATCTGATCTTTGCTTAGTACTCCGTGAAACGCCAACCAGTAGGTCAATATCCCTAGTCCTATGTATACAGGGTAGACATATATGGGCTCGAAAGCAAAATTGAAAAAGAAGAAATCCACCAGACTTAAGACAATAGCAAAAATTGCGAATAAAAAATAGATCAATAGTATGTTAAGAAGACTCTTGTCAGTTTTTTTATAGTTGTTAGTAGAATGTTCTTTGATTATTTTATGTCCATAAAATATACAGCCAATCACTAGTAATGAGGTCACTATCAAATCGACAGGCGTGTGCACCCATAGTCTATATCCATGATATCCTAACCAGGATAGGCTTTCTCTTGTGCCATCCCAATAAAGGTTTTGAATCTTGATGAATGCGCTGAACAATCCTTGTATAATTACCGGTATGAACAATGGCCATTCTTTGGAGCTAATTCTGAAAGCCGGCCGGTAGAGCGATTTAACGTATAAATAGAGAGAAGGCCCTATTAACCAGCCTAATTCCAAGAAGAAGTAATAGGTTATCCTCGAATAATTAATAGCATCAAATACTCGTAATGCTTCAGTAATTATTACATAAGAAAGCAAAAACAACAACAATGACAGTAACTTATTAGAATACAGCTTCTTATCCTTATAAGAAAGGAGATATAATCCCATAATAAACCCTTGGATAGAAGTCACACTAAGTATAATGCCATAGAGCATCGTCATACCCATCAAAGTAAAAAGAAAAAAGCCTAAAGACATAACACATCTTTAGGCTTTCATATAGGCTAGTATATTTTTAGTTCATTTAATAAACTATGGCGTTGCTCTCATGTAGGAAAAACCTCCACCACTATTACGACCCATAGTCCATGAAGTAAAGCTCACATTTAGATATATATCATCTTCTATAAGATGTAATACTAAATCTTTTCCAACAACATTCTGAGGTTCTCCAACTGCTGCTCGAAATGGTGCAAAAGTTAAGTTAGCCAAGTCATTAGTACGACCCTCTGCCCACTCAGTACCAGCAGGACTGACCGTTTGATTAGCTTCCGCTTCAGTTGCTATATTAAAAATTTGCCCTCCATCTGCACCACGAGTGATGATAACATTATCACTAAGTCTATCTTGATTGGCCGAGTCCGTGATGTCTGAATTGTTTTCTAACGTAAAGGTTATTTCGCTTCCAGTCCAGATGACGGCATTCTCAAAAGGGTCATCCCCGGTCATCATCATATCATCTGGCACGTCAGTCTGATCATCACTACAACCTACGATCATAAGGGTCATCAGAATCATCAAAAAGAAAGAGTATTTTATCTGGAACATAGAATTTTTTATTAGAATGTATAGTTGAAACGGAGCATTTCAAACAATGTTCTTGAGCATCTATAATTAATATAAACAGATGACATACAGAAGACATTTTACACAAGATTTAATCAATCGTCTTTTTTCAATATCTTTGCACTTCTGATGGAGTTTGATCTTGTTTAAAAATAGACACCTACCCTATTGTCAATAAGCCAAAGTTTCATCCTAATTTATTAACCTAAACTTTAGTATGGCAAGATCTCAGCAGACCTTCAACAAAAAAGAAAGAGAAAAAAAGAAGCGCAAGAAGAAACAAGATAAGATGGAAGAACGCATGCGTCGCAAGCAAGAGAAAGAAGAGCGAGGCAAAGTGTCTTTCGAGGATCAGCTAGTATATGTGGATGAGAATGGTAACCTATCAGATACTCCTCCAGATCCTGCTAAAAAGAAGATCATAAAGGCTGAAGATATTCCTTTAGGGGTACCATATGTTGAGCACGAACCTGTCAATGCTAAGCGAGTAGGCACTGTTAAATTTTATAATTCTGAAAAAGGATATGGATTTATAACAGATGATAAAACTCGTGATAGCATATTTGTCCACATGAATGGCCTGACTGAAGAAATCAAAGAAAATTATAAGGTGCGATTTGATACTGAAAAAGGACCCAAAGGCCCTGTAGCTATCAATGTAGAAGTTATCAAGTAAATTATCTTTTTTATTACCTATCAATTAATGATAAGCGGATAGTATCTGCTTATACAATACTTAAATTAAATTCGATGGATTTTATTTCCTTAGGTCTCTCAGAGCCTATACTTAAGGCCTTGAGCAATAAAGGATACAAAACTGCCACACCCATACAATCTAAGGCTATCCCAGTAGTACTGGAAGGTAGAGATATATTGGGATCCGCTCAGACCGGCACAGGCAAGACTGCAGCATTTGCATTGCCCATTATAGAAAGGCTCTTAAGAAAGGATCACTGGGATAGACATATCAGTACACTGATACTTACCCCAACGAGAGAGTTAGCTATACAGATAGATGAAAATATCAGCTATTATGCTAAGAATACCCAATTGAAAAATGCCGTGATATTTGGTGGTGTAAAACAGCAGAGTCAGGTACAAAAAATTAATAAAGGCATCGACATATTAGTAGCGACTCCTGGTAGATTACTAGATCTCATTAATCAAGGACTGCTAAGAATAGATAAAATAGAAACCTTAGTGCTCGATGAAGCAGATCGCATGCTCGATATGGGATTTATACATGACATTAAAAAAATCCTCAAAATAGTACCCCAAAAGAGGCAAACATTATTCTTTTCGGCTACCATGCCACCCAATATTGTCAAACTTACCAAAGAGATACTATACAAACCGACACGCATAGAAGTAGCTCCTACATCTTCTACAGCAGAGACCATAGAACAATGGATCTATTATACTAACAGAACCTCCAAAAAAGACCTTCTATTCCATATTCTCTCAGACCAATCATTAGATCAAGTTTTAGTCTTTTCGAGAACGAAACATGGTGCAGATAGAATCGCTCGAACACTAGCAAAGAGAAGAATAGCGACCAAAGCTATCCATGGAAATAAGACTCAAAATCAGAGACAAAAAGCCTTGTCAGAATTCAAGGATAATAAAATACGAGTGTTAGTAGCAACAGACATAGCTGCCAGAGGAATAGATATTAATGAATTACACTATGTGATTAACTATGATATCCCCAACCTACCCGAAACCTATGTACATCGCATCGGAAGGTCTGGCCGTGCCGAGAAAGAAGGAATAGCCATATCTATATGTGAACCAGAAGAAAACTCTTATGTCAAGGCGATTGAAAAACTAATCAACAAAAAAATAAAAGAGGTGCAACCTAACCCTTTTCCTCAAACTGAAAAGCCAATGACCGAGGCAGAAAAGAAAGAATGGAATAAGGAAAAACAAAGACGTAAGCAAGAGTTCTTTAAAAACAGAAAGAAGAACAATTCTAGGAGATATAGATAATCCTTAAAGGGCACATAAGATAAAGGAACCTTTGGGTTCTTTCCTACGAGTCATAGACTGGCCATTATTGTATGCAATTATTAATAGAATTGTAATAATTTATGGGTCCATTTAATTCTACGACCATGGTAGCCGTAAACAGCACAATTAAACTGTTTCATTATTACAAACATCTCGGCGACGAGAGTATCCTACAACTGACAGAGGAGCAACTGTTCTATCGAAGCTCTGAGTGGGATAACTCTATTGCTATCATTGTAAAGCATCTATGGGGCAATATGCTCTCCAGATGGACCGATATCTGGACTAGTGATGGAGAAAAAGAATGGAGAGACAGAGAAGCAGAGTTTGACGATGATATCAAGACACGTGAGGAACTATTGAGCAAATGGGAGGAAGGTTGGTCTTGCTTATTCGCAGCCCTGGATACTATCAATGAAACTAATATGAAGGAGTTAATATATATCCGCCATATTGGACATACCCCAATAGAAGCCATCCATAGACAATTAAGTCACTATGCTTATCATATAGGTCAGATAGTATACCTAGCCAAAGGAATGAAAAAGAACGACTGGCAAAGTCTATCAATCCCAAGAGGGAAATCTAAAGATTATAATGCTCAAAAATTCAACAAACCAAAAGAACGGGGGCACTTTACTCAAGAATTTTTAAAAACAAATAGATGATTCTTTTAATCATTGGGATAGGTATTATTTTGCTGTTGTGTGGTTTGATCATTACGACCAATAATGCGGCTCAATTTTTAGCAGGTTATAACACCATGTCCGAATCAGAAAGAGCAACTGTCGATCTCAACAATCTCATATCTTTCAACAAGAAGTTTCATATTGCTTTAGGTTTGTCGACTATCCTGATAGGATCAATGCTCTACTACACAATAGGTCAATCGAAAGGATTGCTTTTTGTCTGTGTGTACCCTCTTTTGGCCTATCTGTACTACATTCCTAAGATAAGTTCATTTCATAAAGATCGACCTAAGACCAAAGTGTGGTTGTTGACGGGTTCCTTAGGGATGTCTATATTACTTGTTGGAGCTACTTTCTATTATGGCAATAGAGCTAATACTTTAGAGTTAAATGAAGCCCAACTCATTATCAATGGTCCATATGGTGATGAGTATGATTTAGGCCAAGTTACTGAATTGACCATAGTTGACGATTTACCGCAGATCAAATACAAGAAAAATGGTTATGCCACAGAAGATGTCCGCAAGGGGGTCTTTAAGACCGAAGCATATCAAGATATCAAGTTAATCACCGATAATTCAGGCCCACCTTATTTATTCATTAATATTAAAGATCAAAATCCCATATACTTCTGTCAAGAGGGCACAGATATAAATGCATTTGTTATACAATTCAACAAACGTTGATAGTCTATTTTACTAAATATTCATATCATGACTTTGTCATATATTTTGAGGAGAAATGTAAAAAACTAAAAAAGTATTATGGAAGCTTCTATTGAAACTTTCAACGAGGCTGGTTTAAACAATACCAGAATACAAGATATCGCAGATGCCACCGCCAGTACAATGAGATACCGCAGACTTACCAAAAAATAAATCGATATCAGTGATTATCTCAAATATTATCCTGAAGATGCCAATTAGTAATGTAAGATAAACCACGCTTAGAATTATTTTTAGCGCCTATGAACGTCATCAAGATAGTCAGCATTACTATCATCGTGGTTTCTGGAATAATCATCTGGGTACTATACTCATTTTTGAGTTCCCTGAAGCCTACACTTGAGAAAAAATTACCTCCTCATAAGTTTGATGCCATTCGTTCTCTTAGTCAACCCATTGTCACTACACAGATGCATCCCATGTTAATCGCCGAGGCCGATGAGATAGGATATACCAATGTTAATGGTCCATCGGTCATACGAGTTCCAGATTGGATAGAAGATCCTTTGGGTCAGTACTATCTTTACTTTGCACATCACAAGGGCACTTTTCTAAGATTAGCCTATGCTGATACCTTAACGGGTCCCTGGACGATATCCGATCATCATATATTACCATTATCTACATCTGGTTTTGCTACAGAGGCAAAAGATACCGATACCTTCAAAACTCTAAGAAAACACAATAGTTGGTCTGAAATAATAGCGCTATATGATGTAGGCAGCAAGTATCAACAAGCCTACAAACAACGTACTAAAAAAGAAGTTATAACAACCACACCAACCACTCCTCATGTGGCTAGTCCAGATGTAATCGTGGATGAGATAAACAAACAAATTAGGTTATACTATCATGGCGTGGTAGAAGGTAGACTGCAAAAATCTAAGGTCGCTCTATCGAGTGATGGCATCAATTTTAATCCGTTGCCAGACATTATTACTCTGCCATATGTGAGAATGTTCAGATATCGCAATGCATACTATGGACTTGCGATGCCAGGGCATTTATATCGTTCAAAAGACGGGCTAAGTGACTTTGAGGTACGACAGCGGTGGCTCTTTTCAACTGACCATAGACATCACACACTCTATCTCCGAGGGAATGAGCTTTATGTATTTTATACCGTTGTCGGTGATGCCCCAGAATCCATAAAATATTGCTCAATAGATTTATCCCCCACAGATTGGAACGATTGGAAGGCAAAGCAAGGCATAGATCTCCTATCGCCACAATTAGACTGGGAAGGAGCCAATGAAGAGAACTTACCATCAATGAGAGGAGAAGTTGGTTTTAAAGTAAATCAACTTAGAGATCCCGCTTTTTTTGAAGATCTTGATGGGCAACAATACCTATTTTATGCCGGTGGTGGCGAACAAGCCATTGGATTAGCAAAGTTAACTATCAGCAATCGATGATATTTTTATACACATTACTATTCATTTTAGGTCTCGCCTTAGTTATCTATTGGCACTCAGGATATCAATTATCTCCAGAGGACATAGACACTATAAAGCAGATAATATCTGAAGCTCCACAAGCACAAACAACAGGGTCCATAGCACAAGTAACCACTACAGATGGTATAACCATCAACTATAACTCTATCGATGCACAAAATAAAGACAAGGGCACCATCCTATTGGTCAATGGTTTGGCTCAGACAATGCTCGATTGGCCTCAATACATGTTAGAAGCATTCGCTAAGGAAGGTTATCATGTTATTAGGTTTGATAATCGAGATGTTGGTGACTCAAGTTGGATCAAATCATGGGGCAAAAGCAACTACTATCGCCTAGAGCATATGGCCGCTGATGCCATCACTGTTTTAGATCATCTCAGCATTCAAAAAGCGCACGTGATCGGTGTCTCCATGGGAGGAATGATCTCGCAAACCTTGGCTATTCAATATCCAAATAGATTTCTATCGTTGGCCTCACTATTATCAACAGGATACTTTTATGACCCTCGACTGACACAAGTAACAGGTAGGTTTAGAAAGGAGGTTACAAGAATCATCTTGAGATATAGCCTCTTGAGTTCGACAGTCAACAGTATGAAGGCTCAACTAAGTATATATCACTTGCTCCATGGAGATGGTTCATATGAAGTAAATAGAGATTCTGTACTCAACCGTGCCTATTATGAAGTAAAGAAAAGGAAAGGCTATAATCGCAAAGCATCCCAACATCACGGAGTGGCCATAGCTAAAAGCGGCTCACGATATGATCAATTGCAAGACATTGTTATTCCTTCCCTCATATTACATGGCACAGGGGATCCACTGATATTAGTTGAGCATGCTCATAAGTATCATCGAATGATCCCAAATGCCTCAAAGTGTATCATCGAAGGCATGGGACATGACCTTCCAGAAAAATTCAAACATATAATTATGGGCGCACTATTTGATAACATACATAAAGGATCATCATGAGATCAATATATTTTACTGAAGAACATGACCTATTCCGCCAGACGTTAAGGGACTTCTTAGAAAAAGAAGTCCGCCCTAATATCGACCAATGGGAACAAGATGGTCAGCTACCAAGGGACATCTATCGCAAGTTTGGCGAGATGGGATTTTTTGGGATGACTCTATCCCCTGAATATGGAGGAATGGGCACAGATAAGTGGTATAATGTCATTTTTGATGAGGAGATCGCAAGAATGAATTCTGGTGGTTTTGGTGCCTCAATTGGCGCTCACCCATTGTTAGCATTGACGCATCTCGATGCAGAGGGATCTGCTGAACTTAAAGAAAGATACTTAGCACCTGGTATTAAAGGCGAGTTAGTCGGTTGTCTTGCTATCACAGAACCCGGTGGAGGCTCAGATGTCCAAGCTATTAGCACAACGGCTATTGAAGATGGAGATCATTATATCATCAATGGCTCCAAAACCTTCATAACTAATGGTGTATTGAGCGATTTTCTTATCGTAGTAGCCAAAACTGTTCCTGAACTCAAAGCCAAAGGCATTAGTCTCTTCGTGATTGACAGAGATACTCCAGGTGTAAGCGCTACTGCTCTGCGCAAGCTGGGTTGGCATGCCTCAGATACTGGCGAAATCGCTTTTGATAATGTCCGTATACCAAAAGAAAATCTCCTCGGAGTTAAGAATCAAGGTTTCTTTTATATCATGCAACACTTTGTATCAGAGCGCTTATCAATGGCCAATGGTGGCGTAGCCTCCTCAGCTTATGCCATAGAACTAACACTCCAGTATATGAGTGAACGGGAGGCCTTTGGAAAGAAAATTAACAAATTTCAAGTCTTGCGCCATCGCATCGCACAGATGTCTGCAGAAATTGAGATGACCAGAATCTTTATCTACGATTTATACAGAAAGTATCAGGCAGGAGAGTATATAGTCAAAGAAGCCTCCATGGCCAAGCTATTAGGTACCCAACTTGCTGATAAGGTGGTACATCAGTGCCTACAGATGTTCGGTGGATATGGTTTTATGGAGGACTATCCTTTGGCAAGGATGTATCGTGACAATCGTCTAGGACAGATTGGCGGAGGCACCTCAGAGATCATGTGCGAGATAATCTCCAAGATGATGATAGAAGGACAGCAATATAGCACTCCTAAGGCATGAGTCGCTTTTTTTGACTGCTAAACGGATTCTAATTTTTTAATTGTTATCAGATATATACTAAACATATGATTTACAATACTTTATGACCTATTATCAATAAACCTAACCTTGACATATCTCGTGAAAGAGCACTGCTATTAACTTATGCGTAGTCTACGACTTCTTTGTTAATTTGAGCAGAAGTATTCTCAATAGAACTAAAAACCTCGGTTAATGTCCAGATCAAGATCACTGCTATAACAAACTTTATCAATCCTTTAGAATTCAACTTCATCATTCAAATTTGGATCAATTAAACGTGACTTAAAGGCAAATCAGTATAACTATCCACAAATTTAAAGTATCGCTTTTCCGCAGAGTGTCTAAGAAATGTGCTTTAATCGATGTCTGATTCCTTCCTGCGATGCATTTCACTTACTTTCTAAATAAAAAAAGTTCAAATTCATCATCATTATGGGGTTTCCCCGATTATAATTGAAATCTGCTTGGGATACCTTGCCACCAACATATAATTCAGCTTTATACTGCTTTTTATTTAGGTTTTAGTAGTTGAGTCTGAGCAGGTCCTTCATCTGGCCTGCTCTTTTTTATTTCTTCTTTAATTGTCTTAGCCACTCTTCTGTTCTGAACTGACCGAATAAATCAAATATTAAAAGGAATGTTGAAAACCCAACAATACTAATGGCGGTGGCTAAGAAAATATGATTATGTCCAGTCAATACAGCCCATACTATAAGACAGAATCCGATCAGTATACCAAACACATCGAATCTTCTCTTTCTTTTAAACCTTAGAGAACGACCCATAAGATGCTCTATTTCATCTATTAAAAAATCAGTTTTAGTACCTTGTTTGATGGCATTAAAACGGCTTATCGATCTTATAAACCTATATGCTCCCGTGGATATATAAAAAATTGAAAAGGGTAAGGAACTAATAAATAAACCCGTAGAGAGATTTCCTTGTCTCCATAAAAACAAGAAAAAAGTCCAAAACAAAGCTCCCAAACCGATAAAAAATATCAGCGCATTGCTAATTCTTTCACCTCGGTAGTAAGCCGCAGCATATTCTTCAACTGTTTTTTCTTTTATCTCCACTCTATCAGAGTATCTTACTTCTTCCAAAAATACTTTCGAATTTATTGATTCTCCAACCTTTATGAAGATACTTATCATTCGACTAAGTTCAATAGGCGATGTAATCATGACCACACCTATAATCAGATGCATCAAGAAGTCGACTAAGGCTCAATTATTCTTTCTTACTAATCTTGTTAATCATCCCGTCTTAAGTAGTAATCCATTTATAGATAAAATTTTTGCCCCAGAAGATATTTCTACCCATGACATCAATAGTATGTCATTAATTATAGACTTACATAATCATAAAAAAAGCAGAGCATACTATCGCCATACTAAGATCAATTATCTCCGAACTGATAAAATGCCTATAAGGAAATGGTTGATGCTACTATTCAAAATTAATCTATTAGATGCTTCGCATGTGATTGATAGACATTTTGATTGTATTAAAAACATAAGCACTTATGATGATGGAATTGGGATGGACATTTATTATACCAATCCTTACAACTCTCTAGTAATCAACAGAGAGCCGGACATTATAATAAATGTTGGAGGCTCAAAAATGACCAAACGTATACCTAAATCCCTCGTTCAACAAATCAGCCTACAAACAAAAAGATCAATTACTTTAATAGGCGGAGAAGATGTATTAAGTGAATATGGTAACCTAACTGGGGAGAACATGACAAACTTAGTAGGTACCCTATCCCTTCAAGAATCGTTCTATTTATTAAATAAATGCAACATTCTCATCACAGGTGACAGCGCAATGATGCATGCAGCTGCAGCAATGAATAAGGATCAAATAATCATTTGGGGTAGCACGTCAAGAGAATTTGGTTTTTCTCCTTACTATGGCTTTAAACATAAAAACAGAGCCAAGTCTATTGAACAAAGCTTACCTTGTCGTCCTTGCAGCAAATATGGCAGAGACGTATGCCCTAAAGGACATTTAAACTGTTTAGTAAATATTTCGGCGAAAGAAGTACTTTTAACTATGAACTCTCTGCAATAATAAAAACTATACACATACATTAATTGTTACAACACAAACTAACTATACTATGGCAACAATAAATATGAACCCAAATAAAAATCCATTCGAAGGAAGAAACTTTACAAAATATATCATACTCGGTTTTTTAGCTATTCTCTTATTTTCATTACTGACCAATACTACTTTTATAACCATATCTCCTGGAGCTAAAGGTGTGAAATTCAAGAGATTTGCTGGAGGTATTAAGAAAGATAAAATTTATGAACAAGGCTTTCATGTTGTTATGCCATGGGATAATATGATCGTTTATGATGTTCGTACTAATGAGTCTTTCGAAACCATGGATGTATTATCCAAAAATGGCCTTTCTATTGCTGTTGAACTCTCATATAGATACATGCCAGATCCTCAAAAAATAGGATACTTGCATGATGAAATAGGACCTGACTATGCCAATAGAATTATAAAACCGGAAATACGTTCTGCCACAAGAGAAGTAATTGGTAAGTATCTTCCAGAGGAGCTTTACTCTACCAAAAGAGAAGCAATTCAGGATGAAATATTTACCCAGACTGAAGATGCGATAATAACAAAATACATCTTATTAGATGCCATATTGATTAGATCAGTTCAGCTACCTGATAAACTAAAAGCCGCCATTGAGCAAAAATTAGAAGAAGAACAAATGGCTTTTCAATTTGACTTTAAGCTAGAACGTGAAAGAAAAGAGGCGGAAAGAAAAATTATTGAAGCTCAAGCTAAGGCAGATGCCAATAGAATCTTGAATGCATCACTTTCTGATAAAATATTGAAAGATAAAGGTATTGAAGCTACATTGGAATTAGCCCAGTCTCCAAATAGTAAACTCGTAATAGTTGGCGGTGGTAAAGAAGGTTTGCCGCTAATCTTAAACAACTAAAAAAGGCGCTAACTAAGAGAGAGAACTTTTTGTATTAAAATGTATCATATATATACAATAGTATTA
>CAZJHC010000085.1:0-12165 GCA_964545645.1 uncultured Saprospiraceae bacterium | reverse complement strand
ACCTTATTTTTTCTTTTATTTTGCTCGAACCTCACGGCACAGATGTTCCCAGACGCCCCTCTGCCGGATAAGTTGACGGCGTATGAGCATTCGCTCTCCGTGTCCCATTTTCCTGAGATTGTACATGTGAGCTTAGATGCTGATCGACCTAAAGAATATTTTTGGAAACACAATACGGCGATTCTTTCAGCAGTAGACGTCAAGATCGTAGAATTTGGAGCATACATATATTATAATAACCAGTGGAATCTCCGTGCTACTTACAGGCCTAAGCAATTTAGTAAATGGTTCAATTGCCCTAAGTCTCATTTAAAAGGAGGAGAGCCTTACACGTATAGTGATAACTGGAGGGCAGGGTCCAAGATCTTTGCTGGTTGGGCTATGTGGTACTTTATCGTCGAGGATGAGGACGGTCACAGATCCTGCGGTTATGCCCCATTGTTTACTTCAGACACTTTTTTAACTCAAAAAAATCTTAAAAAATCATGAGATATTTAGCTAATCTAATAATGGTAATTCTCACATCTGTAACCATTTTAAACGCACAGACTTATGTATTGGATGGAACTCAAAGCAGCCTAACCTGGACTGGCAAAGCGGCCTTTAGCACTTATGAGCTGTCAGGTACCATCGATGCTCTCAGAGGAGAGATTATCATATCTCCTGACGGCGATATGAAAGATGGATATGTTTTGATAGATATGTTATCACTTGATGCAGATATCGATGACCTGAAGAAACACCTGAGAGGTCGTGATTTTTTTGATGTAGATAATTACCAGCAAGCCAAGTTTGAGCTGATCGAGATGATCCACGGGATAGATTGTTGTGATGGGATGATGACGATTAAAGATATCACTAATCCTTTCAGCCCTGAGTTACACCTTACAAGACAAGAAGGTCAAGTTCGGATAACAGGTACGATTATGATCAATCGCACGGATTATGGAATCACATTCAATTCACCCTCATATTTTGAGAAACTAAAAGATCAAGCTATTGCTGATGAGTTTAAGATTGTACTGAGTCTTCTTTTTAGGAGCGAATTATGACTTGGCCTTATTTTTGTCAACTCTTAGATAGGAGTAAACTGCTATGACAATTGCTACTAAAGTCTCTAAGTTACGCAAGACACATCATATATATGTCGTGGAGCTAAGTAAGGATGTCTGGACTGAACGCCGTAAGTTTAGAGACGCCAATCCGCATTATCGAGGTGTAATGAGTTGTCTATACGTGGGTATTACCAGTCATAGTCCTCAAGAGAGGTTTGAAAAGCATAAGACTGGATATAGAAATAAAAAGGGCATTAAAATATCGTCGTCAGTAGTCGAACGATATGGATTGTACCTACGATCATCACTTTATGCACCACTCAACCCTATGACACGGAGTAGGGCCGTTACCATGGAAAAACAGCTCGCTGAAAGTCTACGCAAACGGGGGTATGCTGTATGGTGGAATTAGTACTTAATCTCTATAATCCTCAAAGTTTCCTGGCCTTTTTTGCATACTGGCAAATACGGCTTCCATTTGATTCTTCTTGCCAATGATGTCTTGCTGCTCTTTAGACTCCATCATCAGTATGTCCGCCACATCGAGGTACGGGGTTTTATTAAGTAGATTTTTAGCCTTGACTATAGCACTTGGACTCTTGGAGGCGATCAATCGGGCAGTTTGCATAGCATCGGAATGTGGATCGGTAGAGGTATGAGTAGCAAAACCATAGTCTACCGCCTGTGATCCACTGAACTCTTTATTAGTATAGGTGAGTTCTCTGAAGATATCGTCTCTCACATTGCCTTTCATCAACACAAATCCAGCCATATCGGGGACTAAACCCCACTTCATCTCCATCACAGATAACCTTGTATCTGGAGCTATGTATTTGATATCAGCACCGAGCATTATCTGCAATCCACCACCAAATGCTATACCATGCACTGCGGCTATCACAGGTACGGGCAATTCACGCCAAGCATAGGCTACGGTTTGCCATTTATTAGCAATCCCGTAGGTCCTCTTAGTAATGTCATTAAATCCACTGTCACTATCAGGACTGAAATTGGACAAATCTAAGCCTGCGCAGAATGCTCGCCCATTGCCAGACAATACGATCGCTCGGATCGAGTCATTTTTTGACAACTCATCAGTAGCTCTTATTATGCTTTGAAACATGTCCTCATTGAGGGCATTCATTTTCTCTGGCCTGTTGAGGCGTACATCAGCTATGTGATTATCAATATGTATCTCTACCACATTTTTCATACTCATGAGAATTTAGCTTGTTATACCCTAAAGGTCGTATATATCGGATTGATGTACTAATAAGTAATTGTCAGTTTTTACAACACTCTCTTAGTCAGTAGTATTGAGGCGTTTTTTAGTGCCAGACATCATCCTACCTACATTGATGATAGCACGTGTATGGGTTCCTTTGCCTACAACTCCGCCTCGGTCGGATACGATGACTGTAAACTCATAGAGCTTGTTGCTCAATCCTAGATAAGTGGCTTGTGCGGTAACTTCTTCACCAACGGGCGTAGCAGCGAGGTGCATGATGTTGACACCAACTCCTACTGATAGTTCACCGTCTTTTAGGAGTGGTGCCATCAATTCTGCTGCACTCAATTCCATGAGCGCAATCATCTTGGAGGTGGCATATACAGCGGGGAAGGCTCCACCGATAGTATCTGCCAGTGCTTGGGCAGTATCTGATTCTGTTACAATGGTTGACGCCTTATTACTATCATTAATTTTCATTTTTGGCAGTTTAATCCTCAAGATAGATGATTACTTTAATTTATAGGAGAGAGAAGGGTAGAGGTGGTTGCCTAATTAGGCCGATTCCCAATTTTGAATGCTTTGTTTCAACTGATCGATAACATCGGTTGAAATAGTATTCTTAGTTTTTCCTAAGAACTGATGGGCTCTGTTTTCAATGAATGTACTTACTTCAGGAGGCAGTCCAGGATTTATAATCTCATCAGAAAGGTCGTCTAAGTCGACATCCATACCAGAATCAATCACCCGATTTAAGTTGGTGTTATTATACGGAAGATGCCAACATTTTAGTGTTTTACTGTATTTACGATAGGGCAAGGTCTTAACAGACTTGATGGTCTCCTCATTATAATTGAAAAACAATCCAAGGCGATCCTTGCCTCTATGATGTATTTTTTTCAGTTTCACCATGTATCTTAGTCGATTCAGCACCCTAAATCTCCGATGATTTTAACAAAAATGAAAATTTATATTAAAATATATACCGATCATCAGCTATTTATGTTCATTTATTAAAGTTAATTCAGTTGAAAATGATAGTAAGAAGAACGTTTTATAAACTCTTTTTATTTGTTGTGGTGTTGGTTGGTTGCCAGACTGACCATAAAGACAATCAGATTGAGATGGATCAAAGTTCACTTTTTTGGTTCGAAAGTGACTCTGACGAAGGTGACGATTACCCTCCTAATATTGATCCAGAGATGATCCTATGTTATGGCAAAGGCCTAAAAGTAGGACGTTGTATAAGTAGCAAGTTAAGCTCTGGTATATGCCTAGGACTTCTCAAGCAACATAAGCATGTAATTGCTATAGAGGTGCCTTGTAATGTCATTCAAAATGATACATTGGTGAGCACCATTGAGCAAAAAGATTGATTTAATTATATATGAATGTTTATAATACGTATCAATAACAATACCAGATTATTACAAACTCCTGTTTTGTTCTCAATGTAGTACTCATTAAGAGCCAAGTTCTATGCCGAGAGATATAGTGTCTTGAACCAAATCTTCAAAATCTTGCATGATACTTCGATGGTTGGCTATGGCGACCCGTATGCAATAAGCCCCTTGGAGTGTGGTATATGAAGGTACCGACAAACCTCTTTCATGCAGTTCAGCCAATATACTTTGATTGAGTGTATTGAGTGCATTGAGATTTAAGTTTCCTGGGTTATACCTATAACATACGATGTCCAGTCCTATCGGAGCCATTAGCTCCAATGATTTATGGGATTGGATAAGTTTGGCTAGGTATTTGGCTTGATGGACGTTTTGCGTGATCAGTCGGCCATATTTATCAAGACCCTGTTCTTTGATGGACATCCATACCTTGAGGGCATTCATACGTCGGCTGAGTTGTAAACCATACTCGCTATACCAATCTTTGCCTGAGGCCAGCCCTCTTTCATTCTCCTTAAGGTATGCTGCAGTAACAACAAAGCTGTCTCGATGTTGCTTGCGATTGCGAACGAGGGCACATCCAGCCTCAAATGGAATATGTAACCATTTATGGAGATCAAGAGCTAAGGAATCAGATCGTTCTATCCCTGAGAGTAGTGGACGGACTTGATCCGATAGCATTGCAATAGCGCCTATAGCACCATCTATATGAAACCATAAATCATAGGTGTCGCATAAATCGGCTATAGCATCTAGGTCATCTATAGCACCGGTATTGACAGTGCCAGCACTGGCAATGACACATATTGGCCTATAACCTTTAGAAATATCTTCTTTTATAGCTTTTTCTAGGGCTATAACATTGATGGAATAATCAGGGTTAACTGATATTTTTCTCAAGTTATTTTCACCTATTCCTAGTAGTTGGGCGGCTTTTTGGTTGCAGTTATGAACCTCCACAGAAGCATATATGACCATCTGAGCATCACTATTGTGGATTCCTTCTGCACGTATATCATAGCCTGCTTTTGTATTGCGAGCTACACTCAGACCTACGAAGTTAGCCATGGAGCCTCCACTAGTTAAGAGACCACTGCCATCAGTTGGATAACCTACTATATCGAGCATCCATTGGATGACTTGATCTTCTAAATATTGTCCGATATGATTGCCCGCACCTGCATTAGAATTTATAATAGCAGTAAGGAATTCTGCCATAGAACCCATCATGGAACCATTGCCCATGTACCAAGCCCAAAATTTTGGATGGATATTACCTTTAGGATATGGTAATACTAAATTTTTAAAGTCTTCATAGACCTGCCGAGCTCCTTGTCCTGCTCTGGGAGCTGTAGCTTTCAGTTCGTTCTTAACCTGTTGAGGTACAGGGGTCCATGGTTTTCGATCCCGTACATTTTTAATATAGTCAATGGACTCATCGACCATCTGATGCATTAACTCACGTAATTGATCCCAATTTTGTGGATCTAAATTTTCTTCAACATTAGGGTTGTATGGAACCATAACAAGTGTTGTTACTAAATGTAAAAAGAAGGCAAATTAGATCTCGAGAAGGTCAATTTAAGCTGTAGCCAAATTTTCTTTCTTGGACATACCTTCAAAGAAATCGCTCTCATCTCCAGACGACACCTTGAGTCCACCTCTATCTTCTCTGAGTGTTCTTGAGAATAGTGATAAATCACCGTCTGTAAGAAACTGCCATGTTAATTTGGCCCAAGAGGTATGATAATGTAAGGTGTTATAGTATTCTGGAGCAATCTCTCTAATTTTAGGTAGGTTGTTCCATGGGACATAAGAAAAATCATGATGCTCATTATGAAATCCCACATTGAATGCGAGTTTGTTAAGAGGCCCATAGTAACTATATGTCTCTTGTGGTGCCTTTACAAGGTAATGCTCCTGTATCCATCGACCTCCAAGAGGATGTAGACCTACAGAAAAGAAAAATGATAAAGTGAGATACAGCAACGATGTCCATCCCCAGAAGTATACTATAGTGGCATCAAAAGCCAAGACAGTGATTAGATTGACCCAAATCCACTTATTGCTGAACTGTATTTCTTTGAGCCTTGGTGGTCGTAATGCCTGAAAAACTGGAAATAGTAATAACCAAAATGACTTACCTATAAATGAGTTCCCAATCATTTTGGCTTCCCACTTACTTGGCAGATCTGCATCGATATCATAGTGGCCTTGGAAAGCATGATGCTTTAGGTGATACTTTCTGAATCCAACGGAACTAGGAAAAGCATTAGGGAGATCACATAAGATACCCGACCACAAATTTGCAACTCTATTTTTAAAAACCATATTGTGCGTACACTCATGGATGAGTACGAAGAGGGCATGATTAGCAAAGGCGCCAATACACCATGCCGCAGCGATAATGAAATACCACGCTACATCCTTGAGCAAGAAAGCCAATGCTATCTGAGAAGCCACGATCGCTATGATGTAAAATATCGTATTGATATTTCGACCCATGAGGTCTTTTATTTGTGGATACTTCTTAAGTATTTCTTTGGTTCGGCCTATGTGTGGCTCTGCTAAATGACTGTGATTGTAATCCGATGTAAATGGTCCCATAAGTAAGTCGACTCTTTAAGTTGTCGCAAAATAGCCCTCAAAGCTAAGTAAATAGACGATCATTTGTGGTGACAATAAAATTGTTTTGAAACGGTCTATTTAAGTTCATGATTCTGCGTGAATAAGATTACCTTCATCGGAGGTTGAATATTGATATGTCGTATTATTTCATGAGATGGCTATGTGCTGTCGGAGCCAAATATTTTTTTAAAAGTATCGAAGTAATCGGGAAGGAGAATATACCGGATGATTCAGGCTATATCCTGGCAGTTAATCATCAGAACTCCTTCATAGATGCGATCATATGCGCTGTTACCAACCCACCATCTCTTCATTATCTAACTCGTTCTGATGTATTTGTTCCTCCTTGGGATACGATCCTTGGAGCCCTTCACATGATGCCTGTATATCGTATGAGAGATGGGATAGCTAAGCTCTCCAAAAATGAAGAAACATTTGCTCGTTGCTATCGATTGATGGAGGATCATGGCGGCGTATTGATATTTTCTGAGGCCAACACGATTAAGCATCATTATCTGCGACCATTGTCCAAAGGTACTGCTCGATTGGCGATACAATCACAGCAAGCGGTTAGTCAACCGATGTATATCGTACCTACTGGATTGAACTATGTCCATCATGATGAATCAAATCATAAAGTGGTCGTTCAGTACGGTAAGCCCATAGCGGTCAATGACTATATGCAGGCCTACCAAGAGGAGCCTCCCCAGACACTTAATAAGTTGAAAAAAGATCTGACCGATGCCATCAAATCATTGATGTGGATCCCAGAAAAAGATGATCACTATGAAAAGAAATCAGCTATTGTCAGACACTTTGGGGATTATTGTAGTTTTCAGGAACTCACTGCTCTTATCAATGATCATGAAAGGGTGAGCTTACCTGAGAACCGTCACAAGAGTAGAATTCTTAAATCCTTGATGTCTCTACCCAATTGGCCCGTTTTTTACTTGACTGGGGTGATACTCAAGCAGATGCAGGATCCTCAGTTTATTTTGTCCATTAAGTTCTTAGCCAGCATTTTTTTACTGCCTATATATTGGTTGCTCATATATATATTGATCTTGCCTTTTTTAGGTTTTTGGATCACCAATGTAGTCATTGCATTGATGATTCTGTCTTTATTTTTAAGGGCTCAAGTAAAATAGGCCAGTATAAATATTCAAGCTATTAAGAGATGAATAGATATCGCACTATCACAAAGCCAAAATAAAGAATTATGCCTCAGACATATGATTATATTATAGTTGGTGCAGGATCGGCAGGATGTGTCTTGGCCAACCGATTATCAGCTAATGGGAGATTTGAAGTATTGGTCATAGAGGCGGGGACCAAGGATAGACATCCATACATACACATACCTGGAGCATATCCCAAATTGCACGGATCTAAGCACGACTGGCAATTATGGACAGAACCTCAAGAGCATGTGGATGGTAGGAGGATATATCTTCCTCGGGGCAAGACCTTGGGAGGGAGTAGTAGTACTAATGCTATGGCTTATGTAAGAGGTAATCAAGGCGATTATAACGACTGGCAAAAGTTGGGCTGTACAGGTTGGGGCTTTAATGAGGTCTTGCCTTACTTTAAAAAATCCGAAGGCAATATGAATTTGACTCAGCTCGATGAAGGATTTCACTCGGAGGGCGGAGAAATGGGCGTTGGATATGCTCAATATTTTGAATCACCACTGGCACAAGCATTTATTGACGCTGCAGGACAAGCCGGATTACCAGGGGACAAGGATTATAATGGGGCAAAGCAAAATGCCACCACCCGATTTCAGTTTACTATTAAAAATGGGAAAAGGCAGAGTACAGCCGTTGCTTTTCTTAAACCTGTGCTTCATCGTAAGAACCTACATGTGCTAACAGGTCATCAAGTACAGGAGGTATTGATTAATGACCAAAAGGCGACAGGGGTCAAAGTCGTTAGCAAGAATGGATCGTACCAAACCATCAACTGTCAGAAAGAGGTGATCCTTTCAGCGGGCAGTTTTCATAGTCCTCAGATATTACAATTGTCAGGTATTGGGAGTAGAGAAGAGCTGAAGCATAATAACATTGATACTAAAGTGGATCTTCCAGGTGTAGGCAAGAACCTGCAAGATCATCTTTTTTATTTTGTTTCAGCGTATACCCATAACAAAGTTGGGTTTAATCATCACTGTACTAATCTCCATCAAGTCAAAGATATTATTGGATATCTGACTCATAAGAAGAATCCACTATCATGTAGTCCTCTAGAGGCAGTATCATTTTTTAATATTGATGATTACAATGAAAGAGTGAATTTTCAATTTCACTTCGCTCCATTTCATATCAATGATGGTCGGAATGAAAATTTATATGATTTCGCAACAGTTCCAACACTAAAGGATGGCGTTACAATCTGCCCTTCTTTGCTACATCCTAAGAGTAGAGGATCGGTTAGTATTAAGTCAAGTGATATTAGGTCGACACCTGTGATTCAGCCTAATTTCTTGAGCGTTGAAGAGGACCTAATGCAGTTAATTAAAGGAGGGCGCATTGCGATGGATGTCTACGGTCAGAGCGCTTTTAAAAAATATATAAAAGAACCTATAGAAATATCCTCTGAATCGAGCGATGATGAGATGGCAAGATACATCAAGCGACGATTGGAGACCATATATCATCCTGTAGGAACTTGCAAAATGGGTATTGATGATATGTCCGTTGTAGATCCGACGCTCAAGGTTAGGGATGTAGATGGATTAAGAGTGATTGATGGTTCTATCATGCCTACCATCGTCAGTGGTAATACCAATGCCCCTATCATAATGATCGCAGAAAAAGGGGCGGATATGATATTGTCTGCCGCTGATGTAGGAATGGTATAGCTCGTTTTGAGAGTTGTGAGCAGTAAGTTTTAATCCTGATCAAAGTCAAGAGGTGGAGGCCCAGGAGGAATCATGCCCTTGTAAACATAGTCTCCTTTACGTTCTTTGAACTCTGCTTTTACGGCCTCTATTAACTCTTGATCTTCAAATAAATCTACCATAGTCATGGCCAAAGCCTTGGAGGCATAAGCCATACCTTTGTGCCCTATAGACATACCACCGCATGCCACTACTGCCCAAGAGTGCCAGGGTGTACCTTTAGGGGCCGTTGTGGCACTTAATCGTATTGTCGGAGCCACAAAACTCACATCTCCTACATCAGTAGAGCCTCCCATAGGGTGCTCCTGAGTATCTTCGAGAGGATTGATCTCTGACTCTATTCCTACGACATCACTCCCTGTGGCCTCCTGTATCTTCTTGGCAAACTCTTGTTCTCCTTCAGTATAATCAATGGCACCGAGAGATTCGAGATTTTGCTGGAGTCTGGCACCTCCGGTTCGATTGACCAGAACCTCATGGATCCCTGATATTAGGTTGATTTCATAGTCGACATCTGCCATGATGGCTGCCCCTTTTGCGATCTCTTCTACTCTCTTCCATACTTTTTGCATTCCTTCTCTTCGAGTATCTCTTACTCGAGTCCATATTTTGGAGTAGTCTGGAACCACATTGACCACCTTTCCTGCATCCTGTATATGATAATGTATTCTGACTGTCGGCTTGATATGCTCTCGATAGTAATTGATGCCTGTCGTATAGAGCTCTAAGGCATCTGAGGCGCTACGACCATTCCAAGGATCACCTGAGGCATGTGCCGCTTGTCCTGTAAACTCTACCAAGAAATCCACCAACGCCAAACTACTCTGTACATTGGCTTTCGTCTCGGCACTCGGATGCCAATCCATGACGACATCAACATCGTCAAACAAGCCTGCTCGGATCATCCAGAGCTTGCCAAAAAACTTCTCCTCTGCTGGAGTTCCATAAAATCTGACCGTTCCTTGCAACTCACCTGATGCTATGAGTTCCTTGATAGCGGTTGCTGCACCCAGAGAAGCAACGCCAAAGAGGTTGTGCCCGCAGCCATGACCTGGAGCACCATGATTAAGAGGCTCTTTATGAGGTACGGTCTTTTGAGACAATCCAGGTAATGCGTCAAACTCTCCTAAGATTCCAATCACGGGCGATCCTGAACCATACTCCGCTGTGAACGCTGTCGGAATCTCACCTACACCTCTATCGACTTTAAATCCTTGTGCTTTGGCATAACTGGCCAAAGCATCAGCGCTCTGAGTTTCCTTAAAAGCGATCTCTTCATAAGACCATATACGATCACTTAGGTCGGTCAATTGATCATATTTACTCTCAATGGATTTTATAACCTCTTGTTTGTTTTTGTTGATCTGGCCGGTGAGGTTTAATACTCCGCTCATTAGGCACGATATAATCACTAATCTTATCATGAGTTCTTAGTTTTAATCCTTTTGTTAGATGGTATAAAATATCATATACTCCCAAGTTCACCATAAATCCGTCGTCAGTAACATCTGAGACAGTAGAGTTCATAGTGTTATCTATCCATAGTACTTGATCAATCAACTTGAGACATTCTAAAATTTCAATTATAAATAAGAAAAGTAGTGAAAAATAGAATGATATCTATCTTATACTACTTGCAATAATCAAAATAAGCTAAGGCGCTAAGAGGATTTCAATTGATTAATCAAAGGTTCCGATGAAAAATTTGCCATTATTTACTTTACCATTTACTGTAGCTCTTGGAGATCCTATAATGTAATTAGTCCCATATAAGTCTACCGAAAATCCAAAAGAGTCTTCGGTGCCTCCTACGGGATCTGTCAGAGTTTCTACTAGTTCCCATAAACCCCCATTGTTATAATATACGAAGACCTTACCCGTCTTGTCAGATCCGAAGAAGTTGTGATGGAACGCCCCGACGATCATAAGATTATCATTTACACTAATGGATGATCCAAGCCTGAGATCATCAATTTTTTCAAATAGGGTATCTGTGGCTACTGACAAATTTTGTTTGTCATATATATAAACAGCTCCTTGTCTAAAAGTATCTATGTTAGCTTGTACATCTGATATAAATATTTGATTGCTGTTGATGGCCATATTTTCAGCTCCAATCTCCCATTGATGTACCAATGAGAAAATATCCCCAGTGATGGCATAGAGATATACGTATTTGCTAGATGAAACAAAGAGGTAGTTATCATCCATGGCTGTTCTTTTACCGAATAATCCTGAATCACTGAGGTCGGGGTTGGAGATTTCGGCATGTTTGATCCAATGATCTTCTATCATTTCGTAAATGATAATTTCCCCTTCATTATTGGTGCCATTTATAGAGGTACCTTCAGCTCCGATGGTTAGAAATCTTCCATTGTATGATATTGCAGAACCAAATTTTGAACTATTGCTATCATGTAGTATGGTGTCTAATGTCCACTCATTACTTGTCTTTTTTATAATCGCCACATCACCAGAGGCATTGCTCTGCTCATAACCGATTATAAGATAATTATCATATAGTACTGCTTCATTATCTAACCCACGTGATGTAATTTGGGTCAAATTGATGGCAGTATCAAGATACCATTGCATCGTATCTTTCATATATATATTGATATTACTGCTCAAGACAATGGCAATATTTGAATCTAATGTCGCATTGAGTCCGAGGAGAAACTCATCGGCAGCAATGACTGTATCTGTATAGGCAGGTATTAGTAATGATGTGTCTGGACTTGTCTCCTGCAATAGACTTGACTTAGTAAATGACCACCATCTCTCACCATCATATCCTTCAAAATCCTTAATATCTGAGTTCCAACGTATGCTGCCTACGTCTTCGGTCACGGTATGTCCGATTTTTATGCCATTAACTAGGTCTATATCAATTTGACCGACTAAGTTGATAGAAATCAATAAGTGGAAAAGTATAATTGTAGAGTAGAATAT
>CAZJHC010000084.1:0-12282 GCA_964545645.1 uncultured Saprospiraceae bacterium | reverse complement strand
GGCGTAAGTCTGGCAAGTCTCCACCTCTACTATTTCTGATCAGAGCCACCTTATTGATATTAACACTTAGTCGAGTCATAACGTTCTATTAAAAGAAAGAACAAAAATGTCAATAAAGATTGGATGTTAGTTCAAACAGTTCATCAAATCATTTACTTTTAATCATAAGTAGACAGATAGATATGAGAAATATTCTAATGGGCATAGGCCTACTCATTATTGCTGGATCTCTGCAAGCGCAGAAGGTTCATGGTGCTATTGACAAGAGAACAAAACGGATTACTGGTGTCATCCCCATGGAAGAGGCCAAAAGAATTATCCTTGAAAATGCTTGTAATCATGGCGATGAACAATCTACCGATGTATATCGTCAAGTTAAGTCTAAAAATCGACGATTAAAAAGCAACCCAGCGCAGTTCAACATTGAATATGAGGCTACGGCTCGATTCCCACAGGAGATGATTGATGCTTTTGAAAAAGGTCTCGTGCCGTTGATACAAGAATTCATTTCTTCGGATCAGATTATTGATGTTGACGTTTTTGAGTTGGATCCAGATGAAATCCCTGGGGCAGTTGCTGCGGCAGGTTCTAGGAATTTTATTAATCTTATCCCGAGCTCTCCTTGTTTTACATGCGTCTATACAGCACCACTCGCAGAGAAGCTTAGAAATGACAATTTTAATGACCAAATTGAAGATATTTTTGTATTCATCAATTTGGATAATAACTTTTATTTTGATTACGAAAATCCCGAAGATATAGGTTCAACTCAGATAGATTTTGTAACCGTATTGTTTCATGAGATTTATCATGGCTTAGGTTTTAATGGTGCAGCTGGTTTAAATGATGATGAGACTGGAGATCTCACAGAAGATCAATTTGATGCAACCCATTCTTTTGACTATTATTTAGAAAATGGAAATGGCGAATTGCTCAGAGATGTGCATGATAATAATAGCTTGAGATTAGGGACCGCATTTACGAGCAATGACTTGTATTTCAATGCATTCAAAGTGGGCCAACTCGATGAGAGGGCTAGGCTTTTTGCTCCGCAAGAATATGCCATGGGCAGTAGCATTCATCACCTAGATAGAAACACTTATACTACTGGTGATGACGTAGTCATGACCCCTACTGTCCGCAGAGGAATCGCATATCGTGGTGCAGGACTTGCTACAGAGATGCTATATGATATAGGCTGGGCTATGGCTCAAGTCAACTTTCTCACCCAAGAAGATGCCACAGAAGATATCGATCAGGATGTCTCCCTGATGGCAGAAGTAAAAAGCGATATAGAGTACGATGCAGGTTCGTTTGTTCTACATGTCTCTACCGATACGTTTATTACGGAGACTATAATTCCGATGAATGGCACCGGCACCACAGATATATTCGAAGCTATAATTGAGGCAACAGGTGAGCCCCAAAACGTCCAATACTATGCCGAAATTACAGATAGCCGTGGCGTTACAAGAACAACACCGAGCCCTGCGCCTACTTTTTTCTTTGAGTATCGATTCATATTGGACAATGCTGGCCCAGAAATCCTACATGATCGGATAACAGGATTAAATGAAGTAGATGGAATCCAGTCCTTAGAAATCACTGCGGATGTCACTGATCAGTTGACAATTGCTGGTGTCTTCATAGAGTGGAGATTAAATGATAGCGATGCTATTGAGGTGCAAGAAATGACATTCAATGAAGATGGTGGCAGCTTTGCTCAGAACGAATATATCGGCACCATAGAATTTGGACGGGCGCTAACGGCTGTAGATGTCTTAGAGTATAGAATCACTGCCACAGATGAGGCAAAAGGTAGAAATATGTCATCTTTTCCTGCCGATGGTTCTTTCATATCTGTGCCGGTAGCAGCACAGACTGAGCCTGTTAATTTTTACTCTAATGATTTTAATACAGAGACAGAAGATTTCGAAGGTAATGGCTTCAGCATTCGTCAGGAGCGAAATTTTGCTAGTCCCGCTATACATTCTGATCATCCATATGGTTTTGCAGATGGAGGGAATAGTTTCAACTTAGTTTATGAACTAACGATTCCAATTATAATCGAAGAACAACGGCCTGTCATAGAGTTTGAAGAAGTGGTCTTGGTTGAACCAGGTGAAGATGGTGTCCCATTTGGAGAAGATGAATTTTGGGATTATGTCATTGTGGAGGGTAAAAAAAGAGGGACTCAAGAATGGGCACCATTCTTAGATGGATATGATTCACGAGAAAATACTACGTGGTTAAGTGCTTTTGAAAATGCTATTAGTGGACAAGGTTGCTCCATAAGATCTGTTGCCACTGGCAGATCAAACCAACTTCGGACAAGGAAGATCAACATGGTTGAAAATGGAAACTTCGCCTTTGGTGATACAGTTTCAGTCAGGTTCAGACTGTTTTCTGATCCTTGCTTTCAAGGTTGGGGATGGACGATCGACAATCTGGCCATACAAGATCTCAACTCTAATGTCGAAGACTTTGTCAAGGAGACCAATTTTGATATCATCCCAAATCCGGCTAATGATCATGCACTTGTATCACTTGACTTAGAATCTATCGCCGATGATATGGTTATTAGCCTTATAGATATCACTGGTAGAGTTGTGAGTAGCCAACAAGTACTGAATAAAAGCACACGTATCCGAGAGCGCATAGATATGAGTTCCTTAGAAGGTGGAATCTATATTGTCACCGTGACCTTTAATAACAAAGAGATCATCGCTAAGAAACTGGTCAAGCAATAATCACAGATACATACCATTGATTAATCAAAAGGAAGTACTTAGGCAACTTTTTTTACTCCTGGCATTGATGTTAGGATTAGGCCTGGTGGGCAATCTTCTGGCTGAAGGCATCCTACAGCTAAATGGTCTTTCTCTATTTGCTCTTTCAGACTCGGTAGACATGAGTGCTACCCAGCGGTTTTGGTTAAGGATTGGTTTGATTATTAATCATGCTACAATGTTTCTTTGCGCTTCTCTTGTATTTGGTTGGATCTACTACAAGAATCGCTTTTATCAATATATGAAGACCGATACCCCTGTGCACATCGCTGAGGTGGCATTATGGAGTTTGGTCATTTTGTGTAGTTACCCATTAGTAGCCTATCTTACACAGCTGAACATGGCCATACCTCTGCCAAGTTGGGCTAGTTCTGGGCAGGATAGTGCTTTTGCCCTACTGGGCAACGTACTTAGAATGGAGTCACTCTTGGAGTTATTGGTATCACTGTTGTTAGTAGGTATTATGCCAGCATTAGGTGAAGAGTTTATTTTCAGGGGCATTGTTCAGAACAAGTTAATTTCAATTATCTCTAATCCGCATCTAGCCATATTGATTGCGTCGATTCTTTTTGGTTTGACGCATATGCAGCTAGAGCGATTGATTCCTTTGAGTTTTTTGGGGATGTTGTTAGGATACGCCTATCACTATAGCGGCTCAATCATCATCCCCGTCATACTACACTTCTTAAATAATGGATTGCAAGTAGTGAGTATCTACTCACTTGATAATTTTGATCCTAGCATCATAGAAAACGCCCCTGATCTTCCTATGGCTACCATAGGAGTATCATTGATTCTAACAGTTGGGTTATTTTTGTATACTAGTCAGTTGGAATTTAATAAAGAGTATTGACCTAAATTATCCATTTATAACTTTGTATGAACTCGGACCTGAGGCTACGTATCATTCCTGCTATTATCTATGTATTAGTCATCGTAGGGGCAACATTACTGGGGAGTATCAGCAGTATTATTCTAATCCAGGTATTCTCGCTGATATGTATCTATGAATTTATATTCAACAGTTATTCCACTTCAGATAAATCATTGAAAGGCAGGTACGTTGTGGGTGTTATACTATTGGGAGCCATACTTGTCAATCTTGTACATCAACAGTATCTATGGCAAGGGATGAATTATATCATCTGTCTCTTATTTTCATCCAACGCTATTCTTATTATGCTCAGAGGAAAATCTATATTCAGTGATGGTCATGGCATATTGTCTGCGATTGCTCTTTCCTTGATGCCGTTTTTGCTTACTGTCAATGAGCTTCTCCAGGGTGCTGGATTCTCTCTCATCTTGCTTGGTGTGTTTCTCATCTTATGGCTTAATGACGCAGGTGCTTATTTTGTTGGACGGGCCCTAGGAAGAAATAAAATCCACCCTACTATTTCTCCAGGAAAAACATGGGAAGGATGGATCGGTGGAGTAGTATTAGGTATGGCTACATCAAGAATAATATCCATATATATCACCCAATTGTCTCTTTATCAGTGGTTGATCATTGCTATGATATGTGGACTAATGGGTATCATGGGTGACCTTACAGAATCCGCTTGGAAGAGACACCATCAAATCAAAGATTCAGGAACTATCATGCCAGGGCATGGCGGATTTTTGGATCGATTGGATAGCTTTATTTATAGTATTCCCTTTGTGATCTTGTATCTTTCGCTCTAAGCAACAATACCAATATGACAATACATTCAGAAGGCAGCAAAACGATCATCATTACGTTACTTTTTTTGTGTTTTATCAATGTAACAAGTTGGCGATATGGCATGCCTCTGATGGCATTATGTATATTAATTGCCATCTCAATCCTACTCTGGGGACTGATTCTATGGTTCTTCAGAAAACCTAATCGTACTATTCCTACCATGGACGACAACTTGGTCTATGCTCCTGCCGATGGAAAAGTGGTTGTCATCGAAGACACTATAGAGACTGAGTATTTTGAAGATGAGCGATTGATGATTTCCATATTTATGTCTCCACTCAATGTGCATAGCAATCATCATCCTGTAGGCGGAAACATATCTTATGAAAAATATCACCCTGGCAAATACCTTGTAGCTTGGCATCCCAAGTCATCCACCGAAAACGAACGGCATACCACTGTATATCAAACTAATAAAGCAGAAATACTGTGCCGTCAAATAGCAGGCGCCTTGGCACGACGTATCGTCAACTATGTCAAGGCTGGAGATCAAGTGGCGCAAGGAGGCGAGATGGGTTTTATCAAATTTGGGTCTCGAGTAGATATATATCTGCCAGTAGGGACAGAACATAAGGTCACGTTAGGTCAGAAGGTTACCTCACGAACGGATGTGATCGCTGTGCTGAGTTCTTGATTAGTAGTGAGTTCAACTATGTAGTATCACGGAGTAACATGGGCAGACTATAACTCCTACTCTTGATTATCATCGAACCATCTCAGCGATAGCTTTAATCCATCGAGGATCATCATTGAGGCTTTCAACAAGATCTAGACTTTCGCCGCCGGCTTCGATAAATTCTTCTTTATACTCATACCCTATCTCAATAGTTGTCTCGAGGCAGTCAGCGACAAAGGCAGGAGAAAACACCAAGATGTTTTTATTACCACGTTCTACTTGTTCCTCCATGACCTTGTCGGTATATGGTTGTATCCACTCCTCAGGACCAAATCTCGATTGATAGCTTACGGTATATTTATCTGCGGGGATATTTAATCCGGACGCTATAGCATACGCTGTCTGATGACACTGAGCTGAGTAACAAAACTGATTGTCGGGCACGATGGTCTTGCAGCATTGTCCATCACATTGGCAGTAGTTATTCTCTTTTTTGAGATATCGCTTTGGAACTCCATGAAAAGAAAAAATGAAGTGTTCATATTTTTCAAGATTATGCTGTCGAGCCTTATCTGAATATAGCTTAATGACCTCTGGGTGATTATAATATGAATTGATAAAATTGATGCTAGGGATCAATTCCTTTTTCTTGAAAATATTCATCACCTCTTCGAAAATCGAGCCAGTGGTGGCAGAGGAATACTGCGGAAATAGTGGAAAAATAGTTATCTCTGAAACCTTATGATCTATTAATTCTTGTATTGCTCCTTGAATAGATGGGTTCTGATAGCGCATCGCTAATCGAACCACATAATTATCACCCAAAGTCTCTTGGACGCCATGAGCGACTTTTTCTCCATATACTTTAAGTGGAGAGCCCTCCTCCAACCATAATTGCTGATATAACTTAGATACTTTGCCCGATCTTATCGGAACCACTATTCCTCTAAACAACATATTGCGAAAAAGCCAAGGCAAATCAATCACCCTCCGATCCGTCAAGAATTGATTCAAATATCTACGAAGTCCGCCATATGTCGGCGAATCCGGTGTTCCTAAATTAACCAGTAGCACTCCCTTCTTATACAAGCTCATATATTAAATCTATGTCAAGAATAACGATTTAGGGGACTTACTGTTTGCTATGAAGGCATAAAAGACTGTGTAAATAGTATTTTTATATTCTAATTGATCTCCATATGAAACCATTGATCCTCGTAACTAATGATGATGGGATGTTTGCCCCCGGCATAAAAGCACTCGTAGAAGTCGCCAAAAAAATCGGAGAGGTCGTAGTCGTCGCTCCTAATTCTCCTCAATCTGGTCAGGGACATGCTATCACCCTCACAGATCCGTTGAGACTCCACAAGGTGGATGTATTCGAAGGTATCTTGGCATATGAATGCTCAGGCACTCCTGTTGACTGTGTAAAGTTAGCCAAGCATGTCCTATTAAAAAACAGACAAATCGACCTGTGTGTCTCAGGCATTAATCATGGTTCCAACGCCTCAATCAATATCATCTATAGTGGGACTATGTCTGCCGCCATGGAAGCCAGCTTAGACGGGATTCCATCTATTGGTTTTAGTCATTTAGATTATTCATTTGATGCTGATTTTTTAGGGGCACAATACTATGCGGACAAAATCATGCGCTATACGATAGACCATGGTATTGGCAACGCCAATTTGCTCAATGTCAACATCCCAAATCTACCCAAAGATCAACTCAAAGGAATAAGAATATGCAGGCAAGCTGAGGGAGTTTGGAAAGAAGAATTCATGGAATCTAAGGATCCCAGAGGTGAAAGCTACTACTGGTTGACAGGATCATTTGAAATCCTAAGTGACGATCAGACCACTGATATATGGGCATTAAACAAGGGATATATCTCCGTAGTGCCATCAATACATGACCTCACAGATCATAAGGCTATATCAAGTATCAGCACAATGGAAACTAATGTGAATAAAGTATGATGAATATTTATGAGAAAAACCACTTGGGCCTAGGTGCTACAGTAGGTCTACTGTCTCCCTTTATCGGCTTAGCAATAGTCTATTTGATATTTGGTATGATGACTTACCTGGGTATTATGGATCCGGCTGGTAGCGCCAGTGGCAAGAGACTGAGGACAATGACTCTTATTAGCATCTGTAGCAATATTTTTTGGATCAGAAAATGGAATCAACCATTCACTTCTCAGACGCTCCGTGGCGTCATCATCTCCACTATGTTATTATGTTTTGGATGGTTTATTGCTTTCTATGATACTCTCTATGCCGAATAAGTGGCTCCCTATTCTACTAACATTCCTTTACCAAGTATTACTTCATTGAGCATGCCGTTGCACATCGCTTTGATAGTGATATCATCCCCTTCTTGGTAGACAGAGACTTTCTCAGCTTCGCTTTTTTCTAATGATACGACTGCTACCACAGCCCCTTGATCGCTTCTTAGAACTATTACTGGATCTTTATTTTCGTCTTGATATAATTCATCTATTATACCAGAAACTATTATGACTTTTCCACTATAATTCGCCTCAGCCATGGCTTCATCATTGGTGAAAGAATCATACAACATAGCGGCATCAATGGTTACATCCGCAGCCTTGCTCTTTATATTGGATTGCGGCCAATTAAGAACCACCACATAGACTATACCCAAGATTATGACAATGGCAGCTACTATTCTAATTATGGCTTTCATTGAGCTTAATTACGAGGTCTGAAATTGGCTTTAAGATTAATCTGGATATCCCTAGAGATACCCAGTTTGTCACTATCGAGGGCTACTATTGATGGTAGTTTCTTTTTCATCAGATCATTGATCATATTCATGCTTTCTTCTTCAATCCTTATGGAGAAGTCCGCCTCAGTTATTAAGTTGCCATCAGGCATTACTGTCAACATACCCGTGGCAGATGTCTTACGCTTATAGGATCCGATATAGAGAAATCCATTGACAGTTACTTTATACGTCCCTGGTTGATTAAAGTTGATGGTCTTAAGCTTGGTCAACTTACCCTCATAAGAAAATTTTGAGTATTGACTAAGGTCAATTTTACTACTATTAAAGGCTTGATCTAATACTCCCATTTCGAATTCGAATGACTTCATCAATCCTTTGAAAGTAACTTCTCCAGAGATTGGGTTGATTTCGCTGTAGACTTGATAATTGTCCGCAACAACGTTCATAAATCGATTGGCGGTTTCAATATGAAGTTGTGCTGTTCGACAGCTGTACTTTAATGGAGGTGGCGACAATTCATGCCTTTCAAAGAAAAAAATCGTTGCAAGCTTTAATAGAATGATGATCATTTATCCCTTTTCGTATTTCCAAAAACGGTAAAATTAATTCGATCAACTCATATTGAACTTCCTGCTTAGTAAAAGATTCGTTAAAGTTTTATTCTCCATCAATGCAAGGCGCTGCAATCAGTGATAATGACGCCCCTTTATCCACTTCAAAGCCTACACCCAGCTCAATTGATTGGCCTGCCTGCCATGATATCGAGTCACCATTTGATATTTCTATGTTACCGCTTGATTTGATCTTATTCTTGACGACTATATGCTCTGGCAAGTTGATAAAGTTAAGGTTTTCGGTCAAAGTGAAATCACTCATCTGACAAGGCAGACATGGAGTGCAAGATCCACCGCAATCGATATTTTCTTCATCTCCATTCTTTATTCTGTCATAGCATGTTGCTTGTATTTGCTGTTTGATCTCAAGATTATCAATGGCTATATCACTGGTATAGTGGACACCAGTCTTAGCCATTAAATGAATATTGATTATCCGTGTGTTGTAGGCAGTAAGATCAATAGAAGTAGATCGCCATGCATTCTCTTGATTGCCACTTATCCATAATATCGTATCATGGTTTGAGAGCTCTATGTCCTCTATAATTAAGCCAAGAGAGCCCATGCCAGCACCATACATATGATAATCAAAGCTCAAAAACGGAGTGGTGATGTCTCTTATATCGATACAGCCACTTGAGATCTGCGCCACTTTGGAGGGATAGTTAGGACTACTCGATTCCAAGTAGATATAATGTTCCCCTTCAGCTGCTTGATTAGGTCCTGTCAAAGAGGATGGAGTATTGCCTGTCATCAACGTAAATTCTAAATCGTCTTCTTCATTTTGAATCCAACCTACAGTTCCACTTTCAAAATCAACGATCAATGAATCGACTATTCGATCGATATCATGACATAGTGGAATCGCACATGGTTCGCAAGATCCTCCACAGTCTATATCTGTCTCATCACCGTTCATCAGACCATCGGTACAAGATGTACTGGAAACAATAAAAATAGTTGATTCCTCCCTGTCATACTCAGCCCCTTCCATCACTATGATTCCATCTTGATCATAAAGTGCATAAGAGCCCGATCCATACTGACAACAGATACCATCGCCATACGCATCATATAAGGTCAGAGTATACTGACCATCTTGAAGGCACAACGGAATATTTTCAACAGACCCTTCAGGTCTCCCTGAATAATCTCCTCCTTGGTGAAGGATATGCCCGTTTTCGTCTTGTAAGTCCCATGTTAGCTCTTCTCCGTATCGATCGAAGATCAACTCCAGTTCATACAGCGATCCATCACAAACTATCGGACAAGGATCACAGTGCGTACCTCCGCAGTCGATATCAGTCTCATCACCATTTAAGAGACCATCCGTACAATAAGTCGAGCAACTGCCATCATCAATCGTAGCTACAGGGTTGTACTCATGACTAAGAGCGTCTGTACATCCTGAGACAGGTACACATGGACTCAAGCACGATCGATTTAGAAACTCGGCCTCTATATGTTGCGCAACCTGTGGATGAAATCCATTGCCGAGTGATATGCCTACCCCTGCTCGTGTATGACAATAACTCATGATGGTGCCCGTAGCTGGTATTCCTGGGTCTCCACAATTTGATCCGCTTGGGGCACAAGCATCCAAAGATTGATCATAACCTGAACCCCATATACATTCATGAGTATGAGGCGCTCCCAGATTATGACCTATCTCATGGGCCAGCACATTGACCGTCCAGGAGTAGGTTGGTAGTGATTCGTAGTACAAGGCCGTTTGGCTTACACCATATGGGTTCGCCCCACATACTGTACTACCATTAAACTTGCCAGTAGCAGAATTGTAATTGACGTATGCGACACCGCTCCATCCACAACAGTTACCTGTAGCAGAGATAAGATGCATCATATCTCCATTAAAGTTTCTTACATCGGTAGCGATCTTATTAAGGGCATCACTTACATCAGAACTAGCACCATAACTATCTTGAGAAGTCCATATTTTAATATCAGATATCTTTAAAGTCACTCCAATCTGAGCATATAGCTGAGCCACCTCTACAAAAGATCCTTCGATAAAGGTCAACACTTTCTGTGGATCTGAGTCAAAGTTGAGATAAGTAGCGTAATCAGCCTCGATATAGATTTTCAAGCATTCGCTGACTTTGTAGTCTGACCTTTTCTTTATCTTCTCTACTTTGTTTGGAAGGCTCTTTTTAAGATCATCACTCTGACACACAAATGGTTGTGGCCCTAATTTTCGATCATTAAATAGGACATACTTATCCGAATTTTCTTCTTTAGCCAAATTATAGTTACCCTGGGGGTCACTGATGATAACACTTAGATCATCACTATACATGGCGATGGCAGCAAGGGCTTGGTCCTCTCCTCGGACGTTACCATGATACATGTGACCTCGCTCCACATCGATAACATTATTATCGACATCCCTGATAGTAGCTTCTGATGTATAGATATCTATTGGCTTGAGGTCTAACAATATATTATTGTTGGGACTCGTGGGTATAGATAGTTGATCCGTCTTTTCGAAATCAAGACTCTTAAGGATCTTCCTATCCAGTTTGAGATATATTTGATTATAATCATTCTTTTTCTTTTGATATTCATCAAATGAAAAAAGTTGATTTTCTAATCTCTTCTGAAGTGGTGTAGACTTCGTATTGATCGATGCATTTCGTTCTATTAAATCTTGTGCCTGTACATTCCCCGCTAGGAATGCCAATAGCACCATCCAAAGTACTTTCACTCTAATGTAGTCTGGTTATTAAATTGTAATTCGCTTAAGTACTGATGAGCACAGCTAACTGATAGCTCTTGATGTATTACTATGAAAAAGGGTGTGTTGTAAGTTTTATCTCACGAGAAACATTTAATCTACTTTCTCGCAAGTACTTTACTATTTGCAAAGCGCTTGCCAAAAGATGAGACGTATGTATTTTAAAATTTATATGTCGGAAATCTTACAAAAAAGAATCGTCAGATCGTGTAAATCGTGTCACAAAAAGAATAGTGAACGATAATGCCCATCGATTGTCACGGATGGGGTAACTAAAATGTACTGCAAAACTCCGATAGATTACAGCACTTCATAATTAAAAGTGTAATAGGCCAGATAATATCTGGAGAATTGGTCATTCACAAAACTATGGGCTGCTATATCTGGACCTCATTGTGGCTGCTATCTTACTTCAGAAAAGAATCAGCACCTTCAAATTGAATTTCTTTCACTCCTTCCAAAAGAATTACCAAAATATGCGGTTAACACAATGAATAAATAGATAATGGATCGTGCTCTCCTAATTAGAACAGTCTTCAGTTTGTAAAGTAATGGTAGATCCTGCTTTAATCTCAAACTGGCCATCAATATTTATCTCACCGCCGGCTTGCCAATAGATATCAGCATCATTTTGGATTGTCACTTTGGCATTGGTAATGATATTATTTTTTATAATCCTAGTGTCGTCACTATTGAGTGTCATGGTAGAATTGACGGTATAGCCATTGGCATCACAAGCAAAACATGGCTGACAGAAAGATCCTCCACAGTCAACACCGGTTTCATCTCCATTTTGAATTCCATCATCGCAGCTTATGGACTCTTCGATAATTGATAATAAGTCTATAGCCATATCACTCTGAAACCCTTGTCCCGTTAGGCCAATAATTTCTATCTGTAGTGATGAATTCTGGTAACTCTTTAGATCAATAGTGGTTTCATACCATTGATTTCCTTGATTGCCATTAACTGTTAATGCGTTGACTGTCTCATCCTCTCTTATTATATTGACGGTCATGCTACCCATAGAG
>CAZJHC010000083.1:0-12294 GCA_964545645.1 uncultured Saprospiraceae bacterium | reverse complement strand
AACACAAGATAATGGCACTCAATTATTCACGCAGCCTGGATTAAACTCAACTAGGGAAGTAAGTGGAGGAGATGGTGCTTTTTGTTTTATTGATCAAGATGAGCCTCATATTCAAATCTCAACGTTCATCTACAATGACTTTTACATTACAGCGGATTCTTGGGATAGCAATGACAGATACGTTATAGGCAATGCTGCGGGGTTTTTCATCAACCCCATGGACTACGACTCTAAGACCAACACCTTATACTCAAGTTATCATCCTGGATATATCAGTAGAATAAGAAATGTAGGTACCCATAATATCATCGACAGTATTAGGATTGATGTTATTGATTCTATGCAGGTATCAGCGATCACCATCGATCCTTTGGTAGACAATAAAGTTTGGATTGCCTCCTACAAACACTGGAGCGACAATCGTACTTTTTTATCGAGGATATTGTCTATTAGCGATGCAGATACTGACCATCCCATTGTAGATGAGCATTTTATCGAGTTTAGAGATCCTGACAACTTAAACCACGCTTATCCTCGATGCCTGAGGGTCAACCCTATTGACTCTAATGAAATGCTCATGCTATTTTCTAACTATGGTATCAATAATCTCTGGCATACCACTGATGCTGGAGACACATGGACTAACATAGACGGTAATCTTCCTAATCTAGCCATGCACTGGGTGATGTTTGATCCTGCAGGGTCTGAGAGCGCTATCTTAGCCACAGATATGGGTATATGGATTACAGATCAATTTGATGGAGATCATACCAGTTGGTCGATTATGAATGAAGGCTTGGCCAATGTCAGAGTCGATATGCTCAAGTTTAGACCAAGTGATAATACGCTAGTTGCAGCAACCCATGGTCGAGGAATCTTTACAACAACGCTCGATGTTTCTTGCGACAGCACGTTAGAGGTACATCTTGATTTATTGGCACAAGGTACGATTGTAGCTAGTGCTACAGCAGGCATAGAGCCATATACTTATCAATGGTCACACGATACACAAGCTGATAGCAATCAGGTGAGTAACTTGCCTGCAGGAACCTATGAGGTAATCGTTACTGATAGCAAAGGTTGTACTGGATATGCAACCCTTACAATTGCTCCTGGGCCTATGGTGACGCCAGAAGTTATAGCCTCGGCGGGCAATTCTTATGCCTCGCCAGATTTGTTGTTTGGATGGACTATTGGAGAGAGTTTTATTGATCAATCTACAAGTAACACAACCCGTATAACCGAAGGGTTTCATCAAGGCCAAAATACAGAACTACTACTACCAGATTTAACTATAAACTCATTGATGATAGAACATGAGTCCGTTCTTCTTGGAGAAAGCTTTTTTAGGATAGATTTCAAATTAGATAATATTGGAGAAGCAGGAACGCCCGCAAACCAAACTGTCACATCACAACTATACTTGTCTTTGGACAGCATTGCAGACGACAATGATCGAGTACTCAGAACCTACTTTCACCATAACTTAAATGCTCAAACAGCTGTAAGTGAGATCAATTTGGCCACATTTGATACGAAACTTCCTGCTGGAGATTATTATATCATCGTATCAGCCAATGTAGATCGGACAATCTCAGAAAGCAACTATGCTAACAATGATTCCTATAAAAGGATCACGTTGGTTGATCCCCAGGAGTCAGCTCCAGATTTTGAGCTCGTAGACATCACTTTAAATGGAGATATATATTTCGGTGGACAGTTCCTATTTGATGAAGGAACGATCATCGTCAAAAACGCTGGTACGAGTCCTACTCCATCAACATTTATGTTCGTTAACCTTTCGGAAGATATGGTATTAGACTTCGATGATGATTTTGTCGGAAGCATATCTATAGATCCTATAGCATCGGGCCATGCAGATACCATAAGCTTCTCAATTAATATACCTCAAGATGTTACTTCAGGCCTCAAATTTCTCGTTGGCTGTATAGATCAGTTCGACTTTATTGTCGAAGTCGATGAAGGAAATAATTGCTCTGAAGAACCTATGACCATAGGTGCTGATAGCCAAAGAGCAGATATAGTTGTCTCTAATATATCTATACAAGACATGGCCTATTTTGCAGGTGATACGGAGGCCATTGATATTGATCTGTTGAATAATGGAGAAAGTAACTTAGGGGCTGAGTTTTTAACCCACAATATTTATCTATCTACGGACAGCATACCGTCAACAGAAGAACTCTTGAGTACGTCATTTACGTTCGACCCTATCCTATCCACAGAACAGATATCGATCACTACCTATGTCACCTTTGATACAGCGCTATCTCCGGGTACCTATTACTTGATTGTCGAATCAGATTCGGATGATAGACTTGCCGAGGCTGATGAAAGCAATAATAATAACTATATCAGAATCACTATACTTGATCCGATCTTAGGCCCAGATCTAACCATTAATACCGCTACAATAGACAACGCTCCAGAGTTAGGAGCAATGATGGATCTCAATTTTGAGGTTGTAAACAATGGTCATTATAGAGTACTCCCATGTACCTATGCTGCATATTTAACGCAACAAGATACGCTAGATGTCACAAGCATAAGGCTTGGTTTTGCTGAGTTGCCATCGTTGCTAACAGGTGAAGTAATTGGAGTAGACACTGCTCTGATGATACCCGATACTATACAGGCAGGATTATGGAATGTTATTTTGTCGGTAGATGCTTTTCATAGACGATATGAGATCAATGAAGACAACAATCTACTCTTACTCAAAGACATTATGATCAATCGGGCCTCATCTATATCCAAAGCACATCCATCACCGACAGCAGCATCATCGATCTATCCTAATCCAACCAGCGGAGATCTTTTTATTACTATGAGATCAACGGCTAGCGTTGGCTACCACATCATATCTCCAGATGGTACAATTCTACAGAATGGAGCAGTTAATGATGATAGAAAGATTACCACCTCACAGTTACCTCAAGGGGTATACTTCATATTACTCGAGGATAATGAAAATGGGACGGTGCAATCTCATCGATTTGTTAAATTGTAGACATTATAGTCCGAGTCTACCTTGAAGCTCCTATGATATGTTAATCTTTTAATCTTAGCGCTTTTGTGAAATGCTTTCATTTATGGTTGCTATATGTTTCGGCCAATATTTTAGCCTTTTAAAAGCTCATCATTATTGTAACTTTCACCAAAGAATAACAAGCCATTAGAAATATAAGTATGAATAAAGAAATAAGATCCACATTAAGCAAGGAAGGAATACTCACCTTAGAAGTAATCGAAACTCCGATGCCCGAGCCAGGACCAGATCAGGTCGTAGTCGAAATCCATGCCGCACCTATTAATCCATCTGATGTAGGTGTTCTATTTGGATTATCCAATATGATTAGCCCTGACTTGATCGGTACCACGGCAAGGCCTAAACGAATACAATATCCCGGAGCAATTACTGCACATATGAAAGGCCGATGGGACAAACCCCTGCCCAGCGGAAATGAAGGATCAGGAATTGTTGTCAGAGCTGGGAATAAGATGCAACACCTAATGGGTAAGGTGGTATCAATCTTCGGAGCGAATGCATTCGCTAAGTATAGATGTGTGCCGGGACTGTCCTGCATGGTGATGAATGAAGGTACGACTCCTGATCAAGCTGCGGCAAGCTGTGTGAATCCATTCACTGCATTGGGGATGGTCGCTACTATGAAAATGGAGCATCACAAAGCCATCATCAATACTGCTGCGGCATCTAATCTAGGTCAGATGCTCCTCAAAGTTTGTAAATCTGATGGGATTCCATTGATTAATATAGTCCGCAGACAAGAGCAGGTAGATTTACTCAAGTCCATAGGTGGCCAGTATGTACTCAACTCTTCAGATGACAACTTTAGTAATGATCTAATCGATGCTATCTCAGAGACGGGAGCCACATTGGCTTTCGAGTGTATAGGAGGAGGCTCTATGACTGGACAGATATTGGATGCTATGGAAAAGTCCTTAGCCAGCAAAGCTGATACCTATAGCGTCTATGGCACCACAACTATGAAGCAGGTATATATTTATGGTAGCCTCAATCAGGCACCGACTACGTTTACCCGTTCATTTGGTTTGTATTGGAACATTGGTGGCTGGTTGGTTACTCCCATTATTCAAAAATTGGGGGTTGAGGGATTCATGGCGATGCAAAAAAGAGTTGCTGATGAAATTCACACAACCTTTAAAAGTAGTTTCCATAAATCTATATCATTGGATGAGGTCTGTGAGCCTGATCACATATTAGAATATGTTAAAGCAGGGAGTGGTAAAAAATATGTGGTAAAGCCGCAGTTGGGATAAAAGATCAGTAGTCGCTAAAAAAATATTACCATTTAGGATGAATTTGAGGATAATGGTAATTTTCATTTCCACGCCTGATTCTCATTACTTTAATAAATAATCCCTAAACGAAAAAAGGCAGCTATTGTAAGCTGCCTTTTTATTTGCGGAGGAGGAGGGATTCGAACCCCCGATACCTCTCAGTATGCTGGTTTTCAAGACCAGTGCATTCAACCGCTCTGCCACTCCTCCGTAGGAAGCATAAAAGAAACATTGTTCTCTTATGAAGCGGCTGCAAATGTAGTGGAGTTTTTAGATTAAAAAAACATCTCTTTCATTTTTGATCTCCATAAATTCTATTTTCATCATGTGTTAGATAAGAAGCCCTTAATTCTAAGAGATGAATTGCAGTATGCGCTCGACCAGTTAGAGCATAGTCAACAACATATCTTCATATCTGGCAAGGCCGGTACTGGTAAGTCCACCCTACTTAGCTTATTTAGAAATACGAGTCGTAAAAGAATCGCAGTCGTAGCCCCTACAGGGGTCGCTGCACTTAATGTGAGAGGTCAGACGATACACTCTTTCTTTAAGATTCCTCCGAGATTACTCGAAACTCATCAAATTCATAGAGCTAAGAATCGCAGATTATATCAAAAACTCGAAGTACTGGTCATAGATGAAATCTCCATGGTTAGAGCAGATCTGTTTGATATTATGGATTATCACCTTCGTATCAATAGAGAAATAGACGAGCCTTTTGGTGGGGTAAGATTGATCATCTTTGGAGATTTATATCAATTGCCACCAGTGGTTGCATCAACATTTGAGAGACAATATCTGAAAGACAAGTATGGAACACCCTATTTTTTCTCATCTATAGCCTATCAAAGGCTTAAAGAAAACTTGGAGACAATAGAATTGTCAACAGTCTATCGACAGAATGAACAGTATTTTATCAACTTATTGGATGCCATCAGAACACGTCAGATAGATTATGAGGATCTGGAGCATCTCAATAGCCGGATTACACCCAGAGATGAGATATTAGAAGGTAGCATCACCCTGACTACTCGTAATGATATCGTCAAGAGAATCAACTCCGAAGAGATTAACAAGATAGACAGGCCCGGTGTCACTTATATGGCTAAGGTCAGTGGACAGTTTGATCCACGATATTACCCTACGGATATGATCCTATACCTTAAAATAGGATCACAAGTAATGATGATTAGAAATGATACTACCAGAAGGTTTGTCAATGGGTCTATAGGGAAGATCGTGGGCCTATCAGAACAAAGTATCTCTGTCAAGCTTTATGAAGACGATAGTGATAAAATCATTGAAATAGACAAACAAAACTGGGAGATGGTGCGCTATCAATGGAATGATAAGGAAAAGAAAATCGACACCAACATTGTCGGCACCTTTGAACAATGGCCTGTCAAACTAGCGTGGGCGATCACAATACACAAAAGTCAAGGAAAGACTTTTCATAGAGTGTACCTTGATATGGGTCGAGGTGCCTTTGAGTACGGCCAAACCTATGTGGCGCTCAGTAGATGTACTAGCATGGAAGGCTTACAACTCAAACAACCCTTAAAAATGAGCGATATTCTCGTAGATGATAGAATAACGGACTTTTATAATTATTGGAGATTATAGAAGATTTTATACTTTAGGTAATCAGAGTAGATTATTTGCTCCGAGTTTTGAACTAAAACGAAAAACTATGGCTAAGAAAAGAAAGAGTAAAAAGCAGCAACAAATAGAACGAAGAAATAAAGCTCAGGAAAAGCAAGTACTTTATTGGGCGCTGGGAATAACCTTAATATTGGTGATTCTTTCGTTTATCTATTTTCAGAATATGGTATAAAAAATAAAATGGTGCTATTTCTTTAGATAGCACCATTTTGTAACCTTATATTAATTCTCGTTAAGATGAAAACGAATTACTCTATACTTTTCAAGTACCGTGCCAATCTTGATTCTTACGTCTCAAAATAATCCATGAAACTAAATTTAGACCTCAGAATAGACAGCTCTGCTGAATGGATTGATGCTGTCATGTCTGATTTTAATTCGTTCCTCCAAGATCATGCTGACTGTGAGCGTAAGGCGTCCGCTATGGCCATGAGTTTTGTAGCCAAGTATCCTGACCGCAATGAAATCATCCCTGAACTCATCGAAACGGGGATAGAAGAGCTCGAGCACTTCGAACAGGTCTACAAACTCATGAGAGCACGAGGAGTCTCACTGCGACACTCTATAGGTGAGGACAAGTATGTGTCTCAATTGATCAAACAATGTCACTCTGGTCGTATAGAGCGATTTCTCGACAGATTGCTCATAGCATCGGCATTAGAGACTCGTGGTGCTGAGCGCTTTAAAATAGTCGCTGAGACGCTTGAGGATCCAGCACTAAAGAAATTTTACAAAGAACTATGGGTCTCTGAGGCGAAGCACGGTCATATATTTGTTAAAATGGCACTGAACTACTTTGAACAAGATCAGGTATACGAGAGATTGGACTGGTGGATGGATCGAGAGGCAGAATCTATATCCTCCCTTCCTATTAAGCCAGCCCTCCACTAAGAGTTTCTTATCCTCTGAATTGTAAACGCCTATAGATTAGCAATAATGCCTTGGGATCACGGCTATGACTCTCCTCTGTCTGACCCAGAGTAATCAATAACTGTAATGCCTCCATGCTGACAGGTTTGTTAGGGTATTGATGATCTCGCATATAATGCAAATATTTCATAAGCTTGAAAGCATCAAACCACTGAAAGAAGGCCTTGTAAAACTTGTCATAGGTACTGGTGTTAGCCCGTATCTTTTCTACAGACTCCCCGATCTTGATGCTTCTGAAGAAGTCAATAAATGATTGAGATGTGTCTCCTATATCATCTGGCCTAAATCCATCCTGATATAAGCTCTCTACTGAATTAATCAAAAGTCTAAGGTCCAAGAGGGACTGTATCGAGTACGTCTGATAGGTATGATCTTCGGACATTTCAAGCATGGCTCTTCCCGTGCCAAATGGCACCCGATCAGATTCTCGAGCAGAAGGATAAACCACAGCTTTAGTACATTGGTCTATGGTTCCTTTCTTAGTGAACTTGTGAATGAAATAGAAATCTTCGCCAGCCTTTCTAAGGTTCATTCTGCCTACAGATCTATACGCCTTTGATCTCACTGCGAACGAGCTTCCAACAGTATGATAGGCATATGGTAGTTTAATATAGCGTTGCATCTCTATATAATACCTCAGATGCAATTCATACTGTACGATTCGATCATCCTCTAAGGGATGTTCAAAATGAATGTTGGCAAGTTCCACATTGGTGTGGTTCTTAAAAAATGTGTTAATGGCTGATAAGTATGAATCATTGACGATACAGTCAGCATCGAGATTAATGATTGGAGTTTGATCACTCTGGGCCATAAGTACTGCTTGATCCATGGCCAGCCTTCGAGCCAGTCCTACCCCAGCCTTCTTGTCGATGATATCTTTGATATGAAACACATACAAATCAATATGTACAGCTCTTTGAACTATAGAGCTTATGCCCTGATAGGCTCTTTCATTTATAGCTTTTAAATGATCCGTATCAGATACAGACTCATTGATTAATATAATAACTGACAGTCGCTCATTATAGTCGCAGTCCTCTAATGAACGGTACACTTGGTTCAAGTCGGTCTCTCCATAGGCAGGTATGATGACAATCAATGGATATAGCTCCACATAGGGCATCCATGGAGTCGGCGTAAGGGCATGCTCATCATAAGGTAATACTTGACTATATATGGACATTATTTATTATTGTAGTATGGTCTTAGTAGAATCCATGTTTTTTCCGCCTGTCGCAGTCATTGCAGACCTCATCCGCAATGATACTATAGTTTTAGAACGTCATGAGCATTATCAAAAGAGATCATTCAGAAACAGAGTTTATTTAAAAAGCTCTCAAGGCAAAACATGTTTTACTGTTCCCTTGACGAAAGGAAAGAACAATCAACGACCTATCGTCGATTGTACCATCTCCAATGATCATGATTGGGTCGATCAGTTCCTCAGACAACTCCAAAGTGACTATGGTAATGCACCCTATTATGAAGATTATATAGATGAAGTGATCGACATACTGAGCATAGAGCATAGTAATCTGTACAATCTTAACAAACACTCTCTCATATGGGCCTTAGAAAAAATAGGACAAAAAATGCCTATCAAAGACAGCAAAATGTACATTAAATCATCTGAAATAGTAGATAGTTTGGATATCAGAGGACGATATCAACCTAACACCAAGTTTTTTGCGTCTAAAGGACAGATTAATTATCCACAGGTCTATGAAGAAAAAAATGGGTTTATCAGTGGTCTAAGCATTCTTGATATGTTATTTTGCTGTGGCCCAGAATCATTGATCTATATGAATTCACAATAATCGTACTATAATGTTTGAAAACAAGAATACCTCCATACTTGATAGTATAAAGTCAGACATAGGTCAGATAGCCCAATCCCTCAATGACCTCACTGCAGATATAGGTCATCATGAGCTCAAAGAAACAACAGAGGATCTCTTACAGCATATAAATGATCCATACTTATTTGTCATCGTAGGAGAGGTCAAGGCAGGTAAGAGTAGCTTTATAAATGCCCTGCTAAGTACAGGTAAGGAAATCTGTAAGGTCGCCCCCTCCCCTATGACAGATACCATTCAGGAGATCACCTATGGAGCTGAAGAAAGCGAAGTCATCGTCAATCAATATCTCAAAAGAATATATCAGCCTATAGATATCCTCAAGGACATATCTATAGTAGATACGCCAGGAACTAATACAATAATTGACCATCATCAAGAGATCACTGAGCGATTTGTTCCTGCAGCAGATTTGATCGTCTTTGTATTTGAAGCTAAGAACCCATATCGTGAGTCATCTTGGACATTCTTTGACTATATCAACGAAGAATGGTGGAAGAAAGTCATATTCGTCCTGCAGCAAAAGGACCTCTTGGAAGAATCAGATCTCAAAATTAACGAAAGAGGAGTCTATGACTACGCTGTCAAGAAGGGCATCACGGAGCCCAAAGTATTTTGCGTATCGGCTAAGAAAGAGATCGAAGGAGATCATGAGAGCAGTAATTTTGGTCAACTTAGAAGGTATATAGAGGATAACCTACTGTCAGGACAGGCTCCCGTTCTTAAGCAAGCGAACAATCTTGATACTATCACCAATATCCATAGTCGACTGCAATCTGGGGTTCAGCTTAGAAAAGATCAATATGATGCTGACTTGCTTTTTAGGACAGATATAAAAGATACTTTAGCGGATCAAGAAATCAAAACTGCCAAGCAGGTAGATATCCTCGTAGAAAATCTTATTGCGGCCTACGATCAAGTCACGCAGCCAAAGCTCACTGAGCTCAAAGAAGGACTCGGGTTTATGTCCATGTTGTCCAAGTCATTTAAGTCTACGTTTGGATCAAGTGATAGCCCTAAGCATTGGTTAAGCAAGGTATTAGAAGGGTTAGACAAAGACCTAAATTATGTACTAAAGGACAAACTCAATGAAGGCGTTGTGGATATAGCAGATAGCATCCAACAGATGGGTAAGATGGTAGACCTTAAGTTACGTAATAGTCAAACTATCCTTAAGGATGATCACGAGATATTCAGCGATATCGCCGAACGTAGGGCCAATGTTCTCAAGGAACTACAGCAGTCATTTTCTACCTTTTTAAACAGCACTGATAATTTTTATGATAAGGAGCTGGCCAAAGCTTCAGATTCTATAGCACCTAATTTGGCTGCGGCCAGTGGCATCGCTGCTGTTGGGGTGATATTGGCGGCCATCACTAATGGGATGGTGTTTGACATCACTGGAGGGGTGCTTACAACAGCTGGATTGTTATTCGCTGGTGCTACCTTAGGATTTAAGAGACGTAAAATACTCAGAGAATTTACAAATGAATTAGATAACGGTAAGACTAAATTTAGAACTGACGTAAGTGCCAGTCTTAAGTCATATGTCACTAAGATAAAAGATCGTATCAATGATAATTTCAACAAGTTTGATCAACACTTGGAAAAGGAAGGAAAAGATATCCATCGCTACCAAGATCAATTACAAATATTGATCTCTCAAGTGACTGAGACGAGATCCAAAATCGATAACGTTAATAATTAAGGGAAAGCTCCACCAATATATTTGCTATTTTGAGGATAACGTAGATCGGGGTATATTTCAACCAGTCTAAGACAAAAAAGACCTATGACCTTTAAAAAGCTCAAATTAAGTTTTTGGCAGATATTTAATATGAATGTGGGATTCTTAGGAATCCAATATAGTTTTGGCCTTCAGCAAAGTGCGATTAATCCAATTTTTTTGTTTTTAGGAGCAGCGCCAGAAGATTTACCGATTTACAATCTTGCAGGTCCAATAACTGGTCTCATAGTACAACCTATCATCGGGGCTATATCGGACAAAACCTGGTCACCACGATGGGGTCGCCGAAAACCATTTTTCCTAATTGGTGCGGTGTTAGGTAGCATTTGCCTTTTTGCATTTCCGTTGAGCCCTGCTCTGTGGTTTGCTGTAGGGTTGTTATGGATCTTGGATGTAGGCAACAATATGGCTATGGAGCCATATAGAGCTTTTGTTGGGGACAAACTTCCAGACAAACAGCTCAGTCTCGGCTATCAGATGCAGAGCTTGTTTGTCGGCGCTGGTATACTATTGGCTAATGCATCCATCTTTCTGTTTCAAGATTGGTTTGGCGGGGATGGTTCCAATGACGTGACTGGTCAAGTTCCTAAATGGCTTTATTATTCTTTTTTCATAGGTTCTGGATTGTCGATTATCACGATCCTATGGTCAGTCATCAAGACTCCAGAGATAGAGCCTTCGCCAGAGGAATTGCAAGAAATAAATCGACACAAAGGATTTCCATTTTTTGATCGCATTTTAATGCCATTCAAAGAGATCTCAAGTGCTATTAAAGATATGCCTCCTTTTATGTGGAGCCTCTCACTAGTCTACATGTTTCAATGGTATGCCCTCTTCATTTATTGGCAGTTTATTACACCACTGATTCAGACCACGATGGGATATGATACGTCTAATGCTGCAGCACAAGCTGCCAAGATGAGTACAACCTATAATGTTGTCACAACCATCGTCGCATTAATGCTTGTACCCTTAGCGCTCAAGTTTGGTGGTAAGAAGATTTATGCATGGAGCTTGATTGGCGCAGGATTAGCATTACTTTCTATCCCATATATCAGCGATCCTGTCCTGGTCTTAGCGCCTATGGTTCTGTTTGGCATCGGTTGGGCTGCCATGATGGGCATACCGTATACGATGGTCTCTAAGATTGTGCCCTCAGAACGGCGAGGAGTCTATATGGGCATCCTTAATATGATGATCGTGATCCCGATGGGCATTCAGACGATAACCTTTGGAGCAATATTTAAACATTTTTTAGGAGCCAATGCCATCAATGCTATGCTTTTTGCCGGGGTGTTTTTCATCATTGCCTCATTGCTGGCTATGAGGTTAAAGGTTGATGAGACTGCGTAGATAATATCTATTAAAAGGCGTTAAACATTAATTAGGACAAGCTCCTGTATTGGCTTCAAATACAGAATTATTCATAATTAGCGTTCCAGCATTCAAATTAACTGAACTTCCCGCATCTAATAAGAGGTTTGATTGAGAAGACAATTCACCATCCATATTAATATCTTGCTTGACGAGGTAATTTGTTGAGACATCTTCCGATATCAAATTGGTTGTCAGGTTTAAATTAGACAACAAACAACTTGACAACGCATTGATCAAGCCATATCCAGTCAAAAGATCGAAACCTGGAGTATGTACATCAATAGCTCCTTTTTCAAATATTTCTCGCACACCATCAGAGTCAATACCTGGGTTCATCTGATAAATCAAAGCGCCTACGGCTGCCACATGAGGTGC
>CAZJHC010000082.1:0-12357 GCA_964545645.1 uncultured Saprospiraceae bacterium | reverse complement strand
GATCCAGATGAGTACACGATCAATATACCATCAGGACAAATCGTGGATATCATGTGGGAGGTTGTACCTCAAGTAGGAGGCGGAGTCCTCGGCCCTGATGACGACTTTGATATAGCACCAACATTTGGAGCTACGGACGAAGAGACTTTCATCGTGACGGACTGGGGTAGCTTTGGATATGAAGATCCTACGATAGAAGATTATCGTATTAGAGTGTCAGGTACCACATTAGGTGGATGTGCTTTTGCAGACTCTATCGATATCATAGTATTGTCAACAGCAGAGGCATTCCCAATGATCTGCAACAATAAGGTCAATATTTCATTGCCTCATAGCTGTGATTTGGTTCTTACGCCTGATATGATCCTCGAAAACTGGGAGTTCATAAGAGATAGCCTAAGGGTACCAGCAGAACAGTTTGAAGTAATTGTAACAGATGACGAGACTGGATTGATGATCTCGGATCAAGGGATCGTCGATGGTTCTCTGATAAACAAGGATCTCAAAGTATCAGTGATACATGAGTGCTCTCAGCAGAGCTGTTGGGGAATCGTAAGGCTTGAGGATAAAAACATACCAGATCTATTATGCGGAGTTGATACTATAGGCTGTGCTGATGACTTTGATCCAGAGGATCTTGACTTTGGCTCATTACGTAACTTAGGATTTCCTGTGCCAGATACGAGCTCTATAACAGTGACTCCGATAGGAGGGACTCCTAACACCTATGTCGTTAGAGGATTTGAGCAGTGTGGAGACGCCACCTTACAGTACGAAGATCGCTTAGAAAGAGAAATATGTGATGGCGACTTTGGTACAATCATCTATAGAGATTGGAAAATGACCAATCAAGCAGGACTTATGAGTACCTGTACTGACACCATCTTAGTTGAACGGATGAGCTTAGATTCATTCATTATGATGTTTGAAGCTGAGTTAAGAGATACCACATTTGAATGTGGGGAGCCAGTGACGGGATTTGCTAATCCATCATTTATGCTTGATGAGTTCTGTTTTAATATACAGTATACCTCAAGTGAAATGCGTACGCTACTATGCGATGACAACCCTAATACCTATACAGCAACTAAGACTTGGACATTCTTAGACTGGTGTACAGGACAGGTCAAAACGCTACAGCAGACGATTACGATAGACGACAATACAGGACCTAATATAGTCCTCCGTACTACTGATATAAGAACACAAGCCGATGAACATCACTGTTTTGGCATCATAGAAATTGATAATGATGATGTACGAATCTCAGATCTTTGCTCAGAGATTACATCTGTAAAGGTTAGAATATTTGAGGATGAGATCACGGGATTACTGATAGCCGAGGAGATGTTTGATACTAACAATGTCGAGGTGATTATCTCAGACCCTAATATATTATTGGATCTGACTAAGATATTCATCACGGTAGAGGCTACCGATCAGTGCGGTAATCTAAGTGCTGATACAGTATCAAGGATGGTAATCGTAGATGACAATGTCATGCCAACAGCGGCATGTGACGACATCGTAACGGTCAATCTTAATGATGAAGGGTGGGGCTTGGCGAGCTATTTAGCCTTTGACCGAGGAAGTAATGACAACTGTGGCCCTGTAGATATATGCATCACTCGTTTGGATGATGTTGAGATCTTTGAGGACCTTGATACTAACAATGATGACTTAGTACTGTTTGATGATTTCCTTGAGACCTTGCTGGAAGATCATCTACGAGAGGGGACCAACTACTCCAACAGAACAACTACCATAGGTGGCAGTGTATTCCTGCATAGAGATAGTCTATGTACCAACAGACTCAAGTTTGAGTGTATTGATGCGATGTCGTCATTCTTAGGCTCCAATGTCATGGTAGAGATGACCGTCACAGACATTAACGGTAGAGAGAGCACGTGTACATCGGAGGTAGAAGTGAGAGATAATGGTGTAGTAGATACAGTCTTAGTGGTACAAGGAGACTTGACACTCGATTGTGATGATGATTTCTCACAGTTTATACCTTTTGATGGGGATCAGACGGTCAGGTTCTTAACCAACTGTGGCATACCGATAGCTCCAGAGTACAGTGTTGATACATCAGGATTGACTAATTGTGGCCTTGGTGTCATCAAGAGAACATATACTGCTACAGATCAAATAGGTCAAGTATTCACTCATACTCAGATGATTATGATAGGGGATCCAGCTGATCTAATCGATCCAGATAATATAGCAGGATTTTGGCCTATAGATTTTGATGGTGAAGGTTGTCCTGGTAGTAACATACATCCAGATAACCTGGAGGCACGGTTCGTGCCTGATTTTGACCCTGCGGATTACCCTTGTAGTGAGGCAGACTTATATCATACGGATATAGTCTTCAGAAATGTAGAAGGGTACTGCGCCAAGGTGTTGAGAACATGGACACTCGTAGACTGGTGCCAGATGAATGCTAATGATCCAGATGCTGGCATGTGGGAGTTTGTACAAGTATTTAAGTTGACTGATGAAGATGATCCAGTCATTATGGCATCGGCAATAGAGGAGAGATCTACAACCAATGCCAATACATGTAATGCCTTTGTATCCTTAACTGTTGAGGCGGATGATTGTCATGACAACGAAGACCTCGATTGGACATATAGTATTACCTCTGATGGTGTTACTATAGCCAGTGGCAATACTAATAGCATCAATTCCAACTTTGATGTTGGCGTCTACGCTATTAATTGGAACGTGGTAGACCCATGTGGCAATATGGACACCTTCGTACAGTCCCTTGTAATCATTGATGGTGTGGCACCAGCGATGGCTTGCGTAGATGTGGACTTGGACTTTGGAACGAACAATAGTTTAACGGTATCTGCAGATATGTTTGCTGGCAATACTTCTGATGGAGGTTGTACGGCAGCGTCAGATTTAGAATTTTTCTTTGGCTCTGTGGCTGGTAATCCTTCTATGACGCTCGATTGTGATGATCTGGCGGGAGGGACGAGCAGAAGCATCCCACTGACGATCGTAGCTCGAGATGCTCAGGGCAATGTAGGAGAGTGTGACGTTATGCTTAACCTTACAGATAGTCAGAATACCTGTGGCAATGAAGAAGAGATTGATCTGGGCACGACCGCCGTACTCTCTGGGGAGATCATAACAGAGTTAGACTTTACCATAGACAATGTTGAAGTGTCCCTATTCAGCGGTTCTAATCAGATGTCGGCTATGTCAACAGCTATTGATGGGATATTTACATTTTCTGATGTACCTACCTCTGATAGCTATGAGATTAAAGCTAATAGATCAGATGATTACCTGAATGGTGTGACGACGCTCGACTTAGTATTAATACAACGCCATGTGTTAGGATTGAGATTGTTAGACAGTCCTTATAAGGTGATCGCTGCAGATGTCGATGGTAGCAACGGTATATCTGGTGCTGACTTGGTGGCCATGAGAAAACTCCTGCTTGGAGAGGCTAATGATCTACCAATCAATCAGCCTTGGACATTTGTAGATGCTGCAGAGACATATGACGATATGTTTAGACCGTTCCCATATAGCCAATCTATCAAGGTAAATAACCTGTCAACCGACTTGATGAATCTCGGACTGATAGGTGTTAAGATGGGGGATGTCAATGAGAATGTCCATCTCGAAAGTGCAGCTATTGCTGGGGCACGATCTATAGAAAAGTTAACGTACACCGTGACGAGAAATACTGTAGGTGGTGCAACACTTCAGATCTTTGGTAGCGAGAACCTACCATTGGATGGATTGCAGATGCAGATGGAAATAGACGACAGATTTGGGCAGATCCTATCTGTAGGATCGCAGCAAGTATCTATAACTCCAGAGGATTATGCTATCTCTGAAGGGCAGCTGTCGATTAGCATAGCCAATGCAGCTACAGTTTCTCTAGGCAACCAAGCTATCTTGACTATTGAGACAAGCGATTTTGCCGAAGGTAGATTTGAGGACATCATACGCCTCATCGATAAAAGGATTACAGCACAGCTATATACAACGATAGATCAGGCTGTACAAGCCAGAGATATAGTACTGGTGAAAGAATCAGTGAGTTTAGATGAAGGGTTTGTAATAAATCAAAATACGCCAAATCCATTCATAGGTCAAACTGATATACGATTTTATAACAATGTAGATGGAGCAGTCAAGCTGACTGTTTATGACGCTGCTGGCAAGCAACTATCTGTACAGAGCAACTACTATCCGACAGGTTGGCACAAAATTAGTGTCTCTACTGATCAACTGGATGGTCCAGGACTCTACATATATGAATTGAACAATGGAACCGCAGTTATTCGTAAGAAAATGATGGCATTAGAATAAGAGGACGATGAATAACAACAAAAGAACAAGACTCATGAATCTTAGAACGAAAATCAAAAAGTCGATGAATTCAATCAGCATTAATAAGAGCATTCTCAGCTGTAGAATGATGGCTTTCATTGCATCACTCATATTTATATTCTCAGGAGCTAATCTCAATGCTCAGTGTGAGCGTAGGGCAATGGCTTGCAACAATAGACTCAATATCCCATTGAATGAAAATTGCGAAGCCATTATCACCATCGATATGATCTTAGAGGATCAAGTAGGTGCTGATAGCGACTATGAATTGAGAATATTTGATCCTGAGGGTGACCTTATTATGTCAGATACTCTCAGAGAAGATTATGATTGTCAACCTCTAAAGGTTGAAGTCGAATGTCTATCATCTGGTATCTATTGTTGGGGATACATCGTGATTGAGGATAAGATCAAGCCAAGTCTCACTATATCGCCACTGGATACAGCGGTGACATGCAATATCTATGATTTTCAATTGGATCCTAATGCTTTGGTGACTGACGTAAGTTTTTCTGATCAAGGATCTTGTGAGAAGCCTGATTCTCTAGGTATTACCGATTTTAAGCTGACTGACTTCCCTGTATGCAGTGATACCGTAGCAGTCATCAATAGGTTTTGGACTGTCGTAGACAAGTCTAAGTTTATGAATGACAGTACCGTGATGCAGACCATCTACCTCTTGAGAGCGAGATTTAGCGATTTTGAATATCCTCGAGATACAGTGATAGATTGTAGAGATGTAGGAGACCTCTCAGTTGAGGCCCTTGGTGAGCCAGAGCTCAAGTCCTGCCGTGATTATTTTGATGTCATATTCGACGAAAGTGAATTTCCAACTTGTGGTGGGGCTAAGAAAATCAGTCGTAGATGGAGGATCTTTGATACCTGTAGAGGCACAGATACATTGGTGACGCAAAATATTGAGATCATCGATACTTCGGGTGCGATCATAGATTTTAGCGAATTTGATATACCCGCTAATAAGTTAATACCTAGCAAAGAGGAGTGTATCTCGTCTGCTAAGGATATTGCCAATCCAATCATAACTGATTGTTCTGTGATTCAACCTAATCAACTCAGAGCATGGTATCAGTTTACAGATGCTATGGGGATGCCTTTCGGATTCAGATTTGATGCCTACATCAATGATATGGAGACTTTTGACTTAAGAGATGTTCCTATAGGCCAAGATTTTGTAGTGATTTTTGAAGTCACTGATAGTTGTAACAATGTAAGCACTGGTACCAGTGGTGTGTTTAGAGCCGAGGATACAACAGACCCTAATGCGGTCTGCGAAAGCAGTACTATAGTTGCCATCAACTCATCAGGATTAACCGAGGTGACAGCAGCATCGCTTGATGATCACAGTTTTGACAACTGTGGTATCGTACGTCGAGAGATACGCAGGATAGACTCTGCTTGTGATGGTTTTGCCAGTGATCTGACTCTGGGCAATAGTGTTCATTTCTGTTGTGAGGATGTTGCCAATAATCCAATCAAGGTACTTTTGAGAGTCTATGATGCTAATGATAATAGTAGTGACTGTATCATTGATGTAGTTGTACAAGATAAGAGAGTACCACTGATCACATGTCCCAATGACCTTGATCTACCTTGTGATACTGATTTAGATGATTTAGAAGCTACCATAAGAGCCAATGGCTTGCCATCAGTGACATGGATATGTGGTGAGGGTGATATAACTGTTGACATCCCAGACGTGACTGTATCGTCTTGTGGTTTTGCGGCATTCACTGTTACATGGACTGCTACAGATGCTAATGGGGCTGCATCATCATGTATACAAAGTATAACTATTGATGATTTGACACCTATCAACATAAACTATCCAGCATCAGAGATCACAGTAACTAATTGCAATGGAGGAATTACTCCTGAGGATCTAGCTAATAGCTCTCCGACTATAAGCAATATAGATTGTGAGCAGCTGGCGATAACCTATGAAGATCTTCCGTTTGTACTTAACGATACACAAGATGATTACTGCCAAAAAATTCAGCGCAACTGGACGATCATCGATTGGTGTGCTTTTGATAATGGCAATATTTCAACAGCTACTATCGGAACCTTTGAGCAGTTCATATTAATACAGGATAATCAAGCCCCTGTATTTAATAACCTTCCTCAAGACTTTGAATTGAGTGATGATGATGGGGATTGCCTGCAAGAGGTAGTGATTACGGTCTCAGCGAGTGATGATTGTAGTGCTGATGATGAGTTAACATATACGTATGATATAGACATCGATGGTGACGAGATAGGAGACGAAGCGGGGGAGGGTAATGTGATGTCCAGGACATTCGCACCAGGATCGTACAGCGTTGTATTCACAGCGACAGACCAGTGCGGTAATGTCGGAGAGTCTGATCGCATTAGCTTTGAGATCGCATCAACTAAGGCACCGATTCCATTGATACAAGGATTATACAGAGTCAATATCCAAGCGAATGGCTCCGTATCGCTATTGGCCTCAGATATGAACATCAAGAGTACTCAAGGATGTACGGATAGCGAGGAGGGTTTATTCTTCGCATTCAGCAGTGATCCTAATGATGCCATTATGACTTTTGACTGTGCCGATATTGCCAATGGGATAACTGATGAAATTGAAGTAGAAGTGTTCGTAATTGACGAAAGAGGGAACTTTAATTCTACATCTGTATTTATCACTGTCTCGGATATAAACTTTAATGCCTGTACAGATAATATCAGTCAGGTGGCTATAAGCGGTACTGTAACCGACGAGGATTCTCGAGGTGTTGCCAATATCGCTGTATCGACTTTCAATCCTACGACTAACTCTTTTGAAGAAGTCATGACAGATGACAATGGGAGGTATGCGCTTGCCGATTTAGATTCATACGAGGACTATGTAGTAGAAGCTAATCTTGATGGTTTTGACCTGACAGGAGTAACTACTTTAGATGTGGTACTTATACAGAGACATATACTGGGTATGACGCCATTGGAGTCACCGTATAAAGTGATAGCAGCAGATATCAACAACAGCGGATCTATCTCTGGGTCAGATCTCGCAGAGTTAAGAAAGTTAATCTTAGGTACTCGACCTACATTAGGTCAAGATAATAGCTGGAAGTTTATCGATAAGAACTACCAGTTTGCTGATGACTTGAGCCCTTGGGAGTATCCAGAAATGGCAGAAGTAGTCAACATAATCTCCGATGCATCAGGAGTCGATTTTATCGGACTTAAGATCGGTGATGTCAATGGCAACGCCTTTGGTGCCTTAGCACAACAGATGGCAGGAACCCGAGCCATAGGATCCATGGAGATAAAAGAAATACATACTGACAATCAATCCATATATGAGTTAGCCCCGACTAATGATGAAAACATATTCGGACTACAGTTTTCTATGGAATATGATGCAGATCATATGCAATTGCTAGAAATCGAAGGGTTGGGTATAGACGCTAATAACTATAGTATCATCGATAATAAGATCAACCTGAGTTGGTCGTCCGCTGATGCTGTGACTATGAGCGCTGAAAACCCGATTCGATTGATTTTTAGTACAATGGATAATCAAGGGTCTTTAACCCTCAGTGACAAAGGATTACTGAATGAGTATTATACGAGCACCTTTGAAACCAAGGAGATAAAATTAATAGAAGTAGAGACGGTCCAAGGAGCGTTCGTACTCGAGCAAAACGTACCAAATCCATTTAGCACACTGACACAGATTAGATTTGAACTGCCAGAAGCAGGCAGAGTGGCTTTTGATGTAACAGATATGAGCGGCCAACTCATCATGTCATCTGCCGATTACTTTGCCAAAGGCAACAATACGATTACAATAGATGCGAATGATATGGCAGGTAGTGGCGTGTATTATTATACACTTACTACGGATGCCATCAAAGAAACAAGACGCATGATTATAATATACTAATGGTTCTCGATTTATGGTTAGCCGATCTTTTTGGACAAAAGATCGGCTTTTTTTATGTCCTGATTTTTGGCTCCATGAGGTGCTGGCAGATGATGCCTGTTGCTACGGCCACATTGAGAGATTCAGCAATCCGAGAGCTGCTGCCTTGGATTCCTATCGATTGATGATCTTGAGACAACAGTTCTTTACGCACTCCTAAGCCTTCGTTGCCCATGATCAAGATAAACCTGTTAGGAGATGATATTTGCTTTAAGGGAGTACCAGTCATCTGAGTTGTGATCATGGTCATCCCTGCTGCCGAGGAGGTCAGCTCCTCATGACTGATTGTACCTAAACAGAGGTTGGTAAAACTTCCCATGCAGCTCTGTATAACCTTGGCATTATAAAAATCAGCACTACCATTGGATCTTAAGACACCATCGATCCCATACCAATCAGCGATGCGTATGATAGTACCTACGTTGCCAGGATCCTGGATATCATCCAGATAGATAGCTGTATTGATCTTAGAGAGGTCACAAGCCTTTGATTTGGGGAGTGTAACCACCGCCACAACGGAGGGCGCCGACTTGTGTTCGCTTATTTTTTGGATCTCTCGTTGTGTAAGCACGATTACTGATAAATCTTTGGGATAGGTAGGGTTAGAATTGACCCATTGAGCTGTGGCATATAGCTCCTCTATCTGATAAGTGTCGGCAGATATAATACTATCTACAGACTTCTGACCTTCCACCAAGAATATATTATACTTTTGTCTAAATTTTTTGAGTTTAAGAGATTGCAGGAGCTTTAATTTGGCTTTTGATATCATGAAGCAAGATTCCTTTAAATATGGGTTTAATGATACATTCTATTGGGTGAAAATAGGATATATCGTTAGTATAATAGCACTATTATCCTCCTGTAGTGGTACTAAAAATTTGCTCCAAGAGCAACAGGTACTCGGCAAAAATGCCTATCGCATCATTACAGACGACAATAAAGTAGATAAGGTGGAGGTCAGAGAGACCCTTACTAACCTCGTACGTCAAGAGCCAGTCAACAAGAATTGGCTCAATCCACGAACCTGGGGTACGCCTGTTACGATATATGATCGATTGTTGACGATGGAGTCTGCAGAGTCATTTCAAAAATACTTGCGCAATAGAGAGGGATTTTATCAAGCCGAAGTAACCTTCCAAGAGGAGGAGCGAAACAAGTATGTTGATGTAGTATATACGATTGATCTAGGCAAGAGGATGTATATCAGCAGTTTTAGACATCAATTTGAGGATACAATTATGCAGCGTATCATGGCTACTTATGATGGAGAGATTGAAGTGGAAATAGGTGCCCCATTAGAGGCCAGATCGTTTGAGCGTGAGAAGGTCAGAATGGTCCAAGTCCTCAAGAATGAAGGCTATGCAGATTTTAATGATAACTATATAGATATCGGCGGCGATAGTTCTAATTATAAAGTGGACGCAATCATCTATGTCTATAATCCTATCAACAAAGACCGTCATACTCGATACAAGATCGGCGATGTCAATATCTACACAGAACACAATAGATCTTCAGATCCATACTATCAATCTGTCGATACGATGTTAGATAAAAATTACTACTCCAAGACTGATCGATTCTTAGTCAAACCATCAGCGATAGAAGATGTTATCGCCATAAACAGTGGAGATTTATTCAATAAGAGCGCAGAGACCAAGATGAATCTTAATTTGTCACGCTTAGCACCTTATAGGTTTGCTGTGGTTGATTCTTATGTGGACAATGACACCACTGATATATATAATTACAATATCTTTTTGAGTCCGTTTCAAAACAAGTGGGTAATGAACTCTGGAGTAAATCTTTTTTACTCCTCGATCAATACTATCGCTGGCCAAAATCTATTTGGTTTCACAGGCAATTTAGGTTTTCAGAATAGGAATTATCGCAATCGAGCCATTAGGCACTCTATAGGCTTAGAGGGTACTTTAGAGTTTAATTTTCCTGATTTTCCTAAACTATCCAATGTCTTGACTAATACCTTGAGTCTTAATCTCAATAATCGATTTGACATCCCTAAGGTGGTAGATATATTTAAAATCACTAGGTTTTTAAATCGCCTCAATGTCATCTCTGATGAGGCCTTGGACAATGTTAGTGCCAATGGAACTACCTCAATAGATATGAGTGGTGGGTATACCAGCATACTCAATTTTTATGATCTACTGAGCGTCAATGCTTCTTGGTCCTACAATTTCCAACCTAATCCGAGATTAAAGTATACCATACGTCAGATAGGTGTTAATCTGATCAATACGAATATAGATTCTGTCTTCCAGACTAATATCTTGGATGACAATCCACTCTTAGAACGAAGTTTTGATCCATACTTATTTACTGGGTTCTTCTTTAGGGAGTTGTCTATGTTTAAGCAGTCCAAAGAGACTCCTGGAGGTGCTAAATTTCTGTTTTTCGGCAATTTTGAGATCTCGGGATTAGAAAACTTCTTGGCCAACGGGCTCGTTAATCTTGTTTCTGGCTATGATGATAAGTGGAAGATTGGTTCTTCAGAGTTTGCCCAATTTGTCAGATTAGAAGCAGACCTACGGTATAATAAACGAGTCAAAGATCGATCGAGCTTTGTGGCTCGTCTCAATACGGCGATCGCCGTGCCATTTGCCAATGATGGTACCGTACCTTACGTTAAGCAATATTTTGTCGGCGGACCTAACAGTGTCAGAGGGTGGCAACTGAGAGAATTGGGCCCAGGGACACACCAAGAGCAACGACTGACCAATACAGCTTTTTTTCAAACAGGAGATCTCAAAATGGAGTTCAATCTGGAGTATCGCTTTGACCTGTTCTGGTATTTAGAGGGAGCATTATTCTTGGATGGCGGCAATGTTTGGCTCCTCAATGAAGATGTTAGGCGACCAGGTGCGCAGATATCATGGAACTTTCTCGATGAGATGGCTTTGTCGACCGGGTGGGGGATAAGGCTTGATTTCGATTACTTTATCTTTCGTTTCGATTTTGGCTATAAGCTACGTAACCCTTTTCCAGATCCCGAGACTGGTTCTCAAGTCGTATTGACTAATGGCAACTACAATAACTTGTTAGGCAATATCAACTTTGCGATTAATTATCCTTTCTAAAGAGGACCTGCTTATCATTAGTTAAATCAGACAAGTTACTCGTTAACGATAGACCTTCTAAAAGACAATTGAAAACTGGTGCCACTATCTGAAGTTTCTAATAGCTCTATTTTTCCTCCATGTTGTAGGAGTATCTTTTTACAAATCGACAGACCAAGCCCAGTTCCCTCATACTCGGAGCTGCTATGAAATCGTCTAAACGGTTCAAATAGCTCATGCACAAAGTCTTTACGAATTCCGATGCCATTATCGCTAACTATAATATAGTCATATAGATCATCTGCCTTTGATGAAATTTTTAAGGTAGGTATATGTCCAACCTTGTTTTTTGGTTGATATTTAACAGAATTAGATATGAGGTTCTGAAATAGTATTTTCAGTAAATGCTTATCCCCTTTAATTACTGGCAGATTATCAAATTCAAATGTGATATCTCCGTGATCCACATCAAAGCGAAAAATTGAAATAACTTCATGTATAAGGGCCATCAAATCGATCTTTTCAATCTTGATCGATTTGTTTTCTGATTTAGAATAGTCCAATAAATTACTGATTAAAGAATTCATTTTTTTTGCAGAATCTTCGATAATAGAAAGGAACTCTAAAGAGGTCGTATTGATCAACTCTCCTTTCCTTTTTATCAAGCCAATGAATGCTATAATATTTCTCAACGGGGCTTTTAAATCGTGAGTCATGACATTTGAGTAGGTTACTATTTCTTTATTCTTTGTCTTGAGTGACTTGTTTAACTTTTCTATAGATAGATTTGAACTTCTTAATTCTGAGACAGATCTACTTACTTTTGCGTCCTGTTTCTCAATGAACAACATAAATAGGTTTACAACATATAGACATGCTATGACTTGAAATAGAGTCAAAATGGATCTATCTAATTTGTAGTTATATTGTAACACGATCAATGTG
>CAZJHC010000081.1:0-12423 GCA_964545645.1 uncultured Saprospiraceae bacterium | reverse complement strand
CGTATTAGGAGGGCGTGCTGTCGAGTTGATCAATGGCAAGAAGCACGTTGATATATGGAGCTTGATGATTGGGTTACTTGTTGGTTTGGTATCAATTACAGGAGGTGCCTTATGGTTCGATAGGATAGACGGACTTGTCGTCGGTATAATAGGAGGGGCATTGGCGATGTTCGGGGCCCGATTGTTAAATAAATTTGAGATTGATGATGTTGTTGGGGCAATACCTGTACACCTAATTGCTGGAGTATGGGGTTCTATAGCAGTTGCTTTGTTTAATACATCTTATGATATAACAGCTTGGGCGGATATGAGTATCATGGCTTCCATAGGAATTCAAGTCATGGGGGCATTTCTTATACCTACCTATGCCTTTGTAGTAATGTATATGATTTCGCAGTTACTTAAGAGGTATGGCAAACTGAGGGTCAGTGAGGAGGCAGAGATTATAGGACTAAATATCCATGAGCATGGGGCGAGCACAGCAGCTAATGACTTGGTTGAAGCCATGGATAACCAGAGAAGCAAAAATAATTTCAGTACGCCCATACCTGTAGAAGTAGGTACTGAGATAGGGCAGATAGCCTCGATGTATAATAATGTCATCTCCAAGGTAACCTCACTCACTCAAGGAGAACAAATACTGCGCAAAACAATCGAAGCTCGTAATACCGCTCTTAAGCTTCAAAGAGATATCTTCAAAGTGTTAGGAAGGTGCAATAATCCTAAAGAAGGATTTCATGAGATGGTCCAACTGTTCCTACTTCGTGAGCAGGTCAAAGGTATTCAGTTTTTTAGATATGATGTCCTTAAAGGGGACATGCAACTTGTTAACTCTGGGTGGAAACGAGGAGGAAAGATTATAAGAGATATTGAGAATGATGACCCTCAATCGGACCTGACTGATCCACTTATATTTGATCATCTTATTGAGACAGGGGAAAGGTATCAAGTAGATCTTGATAGAAACAAGTTTGAGCGACTTAGTAGATTGCTGAATACAGAGCTGAAACATTGCATCATCGAACCAATCTTTTCTCAAAAAAAAAATCTTCTTGGTGCTTTTGGATTCTATTTTGAGAGTACTATTCATACTGATCATTACATACGACAGAATATCGAGAGCTTTGCAAGTGCGATAAGTTATTTATTTGAGAGAGAGCATAGTCGTGAGACTCTTGTCAATCTGGCAGAAAGTGAGAAAAGAGCCAATGCGGCCAAATCAGACTTCCTCGCCATGATGAGTCATGAGATTAGAACCCCTATGAACGGGGTTATCGGAATGTCGTCACTACTACTGGATACCAGCTTGAATAGGGAGCAAACAGAATACGTGGACTCGATACAAAGTAGCGCAGACTCTTTGTTAGTTATCATTAATGATATCCTCGATTTTACCAAGTTTGACACGGAGTCATATCAGTTGGAGCAGATAGATTTTGATATCCTAAAAGCTATAGAAAATAGTTTGGACCTAATCGGACCAAAAGCAAGAGAAAAAGGCCTGGAAGTCATTCTTGATGTTGATCCTAAGATCATTAGAAAAGTCATTGGAGATCCTACACGGGTCAAGCAAATCCTTGTTAATTTACTCTACAATTCTCTTAAGTTTACTCATGAAGGGCAGATACTCCTCAAGGTTACACAGAGTCATGTAGAGGAGATCCTTAATATTCAGTTTGAGGTGATAGATACGGGCGTCGGCATAGAAAACGATAAGATCGACCAAATCTTCAACTCTTTCACTCAAGAAGATAGTTCTATAGGTCGTCGTTATGGCGGTACAGGTTTAGGACTGAGTATCTGTAAGAAGTTAGTTGAACTTATGGGAGGCAGTATCACTGTTGAGAGCAAGAAAGGACATGGTTCTACCTTTAAGTTTAATATACTTTTGGATAAGGCAACTACTGCTGGTCTGCCTAACCCAAAAGATCTCCCTCATAAAGATCTTTTGGCAGATAGAAGAGTGATTATCATCGATGATAATCCTCAGAATAGATTTATCCTTGAGAGGCTATTATCTAATTATGGAGCAACAGTAGAATGCTATGAATCAGGCAATCATGTGTCAGAGATATTTAAAAAGCCCAATAGCATAGATCTACTGCTTATAGATTATCAAATGCCAGGGCTATCTGGCATTGATGTAGTGGTGGATATACGTAAGAACTATGATCGAGATGTTCCTATCTTGATGTTGTCTTCCTTAGATAAAGTGATTGTCAAGCAAGACCTTAATTATGCAGATCATCTACTCAATGGTCTTATCCTCAAACCTGTAAAGAATGATCTCTTATTGTCAGAACTGAATCGGATCTTACGATTCCCTAATATTGGGATGGATATACATAATGAAAAAGCGCAGATAACCCAATACGATGATGAGGTTAAAAGTGGCATCAAACCGATCGTCCTAATAGTTGATGACAATCAGGTTAATCGTAGATTATGTTCATTCATTTTAGAAAAAGAAGGTTTTGAGTTTGATGAAGTTGACAATGGCCTCAAAGCGATTGAGGCCTTGGAGAAGAGATACTATGACGTTATCTTGATGGATATAGAAATGCCAGTCATGGATGGCCTGGAAGCAACAAGATTGATAAGAGCCAATGATCGATTGTCTGATGTACATATCATTGCCCTTACGGCTGCCGCTATGAAAGGCGATAAGGAGCGATGCCTAGAGGCTGGAGCTAATGATTACGTATCTAAGCCTATCCGAAAGAAGCAGTTGCTGTCGATACTCTCGTCTATCAAAATTAAAACCAAATAAAGATTAATAAGGAATCAAGGATTGCTGCATGACTATAGTGACAGGTTAATCCTATATGCCTTCACAATATTCGGGCTGACTAATGTCGCTAAACCTTGATGAATATTTTCTTTTTGTAGAGATAGTACGATGGTACGAATATGATGAGCATATACAGTATAGCATAGAGCAGAGAAGCTAATTTAGGTGCTACCCCTATGGAGGTCAAACCGTCCATCCACGAACTATTGAGAGCAATACCAATGAACTTGTCACTATAAAAAATAGTTGTGAGCATCCCTGCTAAGACATATGCAGCTATAGAATTGGCTCCAAAAACTCGTCCGAGAGTAGTCCATTTTTGAAAGCCCTTTAAATCCACGACATATATAAAACTCGCCAAAGTCAAGGTTGCCATGCCAGCCATCACCATCACATAAGAACTGGTCCAGATATTTTTATTTATAGGAAAAAACCATTTCCAGATCCCTCCGATGACCAACATCCCAAAACCCAGAAGAAATAGATTAGTTAGTTGTTCATACGGCTCTTTGATACTCATGATCAGCTTGCCTACGAGCATGCCGATTATCCCAGTGGCAATAGAGGGTAACGTACTCAACAGTCCCTCTGGATCCCAAGTGTGTTGCCATAATCTTCCTGGTAACAGGAGGCGATCTATATAATGAGCCCAATTCTTCTCAGCTACACTCAGGTCAGGAGCCCCAATGCCAGGTACAGGTAGATATGCCATTACTAACCAATATCCTATGAGTATCCCGATGGCCAACTTGAGCTGTGTACGCCAGTTAGTATACATATATAGAAGAGCACAAGGCAAGAATACCAGAGCAATTCTCTGCAAAACGCCAACCCAGCGAATTCCTCCAAAGTTAAATGACGGCCATAACCAAAGAAAAAGACCCAAAGCATAAATTTTTAGTGTTCTGATAACAACCTTCTTGACTAATGGGCCTTTATCACTTCCGTCATCAAGTCTTTTTTGGTAGGCAAGAGATATGGACACACCAACAATAAATAAGAAAAATGGAAACACATAATCTGTAGGTGTTAAGCCATTCCAATCAGCATGGAGCAGAGGGCCGTAGACATGACTCCATGAACCGGGATCATTAACTATGATCATTCCCACGATGGTAAAGCCTCTCATAGCATCAAGAGAGATAAGACGATTAGATAGGATATTAGTTGACATGATCTTTGAGTTTTATTGTTGATTTACTTTCTAATCCACTGCGTCCTATGCTATTGAAGACTTTAGCACGTATGGTGCTTCCTTCAGTGGTAAATGGTCCTGTATATATTGTTGCGTCTACTGAGGGCTCTGATCCGTCAGTAGTGTATCGTATCTCCATACCGGGGTAGGGTGATACCATAGTCACTTCATTAGCTATATATTGAATTCCGGGTGCTGGTATCCTGTAGTGATATATTTTGTCTGGTTGATCCAAAGTGACAAATTCTTTTTGGGTTACGGTATTGATAAACCTATTGTAATCTATATCGATGGCACGTTGTCGTTCATCGATATGCTCTATTTTACTCCATGAAGGAGTACCTTGCCAGGCTCGCTGCGCCAAGCCATATATCTTGGGTAGATAATAGTATTCTAACATATCCTGCCCTTTGATGGTCTCACTCCAGAGTTGTCCCTGTATACCTATTATAGGAGCACTGGCGGAAGATCTCAACCGCTCCATCCCCTTTTTATCTATTTCTGTAGTGAACTTATGACCTGTATTACCAGAGGTCGTAGATAGAAACATATTGTCTGGTACAAATGAAAAAGCATCCCTTTCGTTGATGAAGCCAGCCCAGTATAGTCCTGGCTCCCGAGGATCTTTGTCGTAGGCCATATCAAAGTACAAGTTAGTTGCATTGCAGAGGATAACGGGATAGCCGGCATTGGCTAAGCGATATCCCAAGTCTTGTTCTCCTTGCAGATTATTCCAGATATAAGGATAGACATTATCTCGAGTCAGCTCCGCATTAACCTGCCATTGATCCTTTTGATCATACTTCATCACGGCTTCTTCCCAACCTCCGATTCTTAAACCAGTTTTTTGTAGCCTAGTGACGAGTGTTTCCATAAAGTGGCTCTGCAGATTTCTGATATTAGTAATCTCCGGAAATTGTTTGAGATACTGGGCACAAAGTGGGGAGCCCTCCCAGGCGCCTTTGGGCACTTCATCTCCACCTGTATGTATCATAGAGAGTGGCACGTTGGCTTCTTCATACATTTCTTGGATATCCTGCAGGACAGTTTCATAAAAATCATATACCGAGGGCTGACAGACACAGACGATATTGTCATGATAAGATTGTGCAGACTGATAGACAGATTGATCCTCTGGATCTATCAGTCGGTAGCGATTGGCCTCATCCTCTTTGCCTTCTGACATCAGTCGTCGATATCGATTTTCCATAGCATAGATTGCGGCTCGAGCATGGCCTGGCAGGCTGACTCCTGGGATGATATCTATATGTCTATCATGAGCATACTTGATGATTTCTTTGAAGTCTGTACGAGTATAATAACCATTACCCATAGACTTTGGATTAAATCTATTAGGTCCTGAACCATAGGCTGGTTGCAAGTATTTTTCACTCGTTAGAGTATGCCCTCGACTCCCTGATACTCTGGTCAGTTCGGGGAGTTCTTCTATGCTCAGTCGCCAACCTTCATCTTCTGAGAGGTATAGCAGGAGCTTGTTGAGTTTGAGCCCAGCCATGACATCCAATAGTCTTAAGATGGTCTCCTTAGATTGAAAGTTGCGGGCTACATCTACATGCATGCCTCTATAGGCATAGGCTGGACTATCGTCGATCGTTAGGATGGGGACAGTTCGATTGGCAGGATTATACTGTTTAACTAAGGACACGATACCATAGAATATTCCTGCTCTGGAACTGGCAGTAAGGGTTATGCCTTGGGCGGATATGTCTAGGCGATAGGATTCTGGGTTAGATATGGTTGGATCTAAGGTGATACTCATATCTGCTAAGGAGTCAAAATATACTCGCTGCACTTGTGCATTAAGGCCTTCTGAAAGATAGTTTATCTCGCTGGAGAAAACCTCTCTGTGGTAAATCCTTAGTTCTGACGGTATGGCATAGGAGCTCAATCCTTTGATGAGCGAAGTAGGCTGAGGTATGAGTGGATATAATTCCTCCTCTGGGAGTGTGCTCAGGTACTTGTGAGAATCATATAGTTGCTCAGGAGTAACGATGGATTCTTGATCTTTGTCATTTCTATTGATTTGTACAGGTTTAGTAAATGGCTGGATGACAACATTTTGTGGCACGTAATAGCTGGAATCTTCTCGGACTATATAACTACCCAGCGGGCCATCGGATTCTTTGATAATAAATCCTTCGCATGTCAGTGTGATCCTAATGCTTTCATCTGGAGCCAATGTGAAGGCCTCCTTAGGGTTCATTTCATAAAAATCTCCATTAATGCGACGGACGTCAACTACATCATCATGAGTGTGTGATACGATGTCATGAGGAGCTTGATTCCAATATAATGACCAGTTCTGTTGATTTAGAGTTAGTGTACCTGTATTGGTGATTTCAAATGTTGCTTTATGAAAAGTGACATCATTTTGGGAATAATTGTTTTCAAGTTTCCAATCAATGCTAATGTCAAAAGTGCTTTTAGAAGGCTCGCAAGACAGTATCAATAGACTTAATGCCCAAAGTAAGAATGGTAAAAATCTGTATATCATTAATCAGTCAGTTCGTCTATCTGACAAGATAATCAATAGGGGTAACAGTTAGATTTTATACTGCCATTAATATCTTACATCCCAATAGGGATTGCGCTCACCTTCGATACTATCTGCAAAGAATTTTTGAAGCAAATCATCATGATCTGCATAGCTTAAGTTTTTACCTTTAATCTTCTTGGGTATGGGATGATTAGGTATCTCTAACACGACCGAGGTGGCTTCTACGAGAGATGTGCCATCATTGATGTTGAGCATCAATATCATTCCTGGCAATCCTCCATACCCTTCGGGTCCGGCCGATGTGGGGAGTTGATCTGTAAACCATGCTTCTATGGTTTGGCCTTTGATTTGATCTTGCGTTACGGCCTTCATGCATAGATATCCGGCCACTTCACGGATTTCATTCTCGATCTTCCAGCGTGTACGGGGTTTAGCATCATCCAACAAGTATAGTCGACCACCCAGCACAAATTGTTTTTGCAGCTTTTTCTTTTTGAGATCCTCAATGATCAAAAATTCGTCCTTCCTCCAAGACCAGTTAGATTCTTTATCATCAACGCCATAAGTATATACTGCCTGATCACCATCAAAGGTTAGATTATAATTGGACCCTTTGCCTTGGGGCGTTCCCCATGTGAGTTTAACTCGATCTTTTTCTTCATCAGATAGATAGGGCAGACCCGCAATAATCTTAGTATAGTCGATCTTTCTATTATAGACTATCGTCCCTTGATCATTTTGAGCTTGCAGTCCGCTGAGCCACAGTGAACCTATTAGTATGATATATTTAGTCATTGTAATTTTATTATTTAGTGCCAGCCACCATCTTTTTTTATCCCGGACTTGAGTCCTTTCAAATTATATGTAAAACTGACCATACCATATCTTGCTAACGTAATGGATCTGGATTGGGAGACAAAGTAATTCGAAGCAAACTGATTGATAGCTATATTTTTATTGAAGGCGTCATATAGCGAGATACGCAACTCACCTTTATTGCCTTTTAAAAATTGTTTATAGATGGACACATTTAGGATGGGAACTTCTTGATCCAAGCCTAGCCTGTCATTTTGAAAAGTAGATAGGGTAAAGTCGCTGTTCAACTTGATGCCTAAGATCAAGTCTGCATTAAGCTCCGAACCATATCTAAAGTTACGGGTCTGTTGATTTAGAGTACTATTGATATTGTATTCTGTATCAGCAAAGCCAAATCTGGCACTAAGGTAAAGGGCAATTTTATCCCCTGGCGTCACATTCATTTTTATATCAGGAGTATAGCTAAGTGTCTTGGTTTCGTTTAAGACGTTATTGATAAATGCATTAGTATTGTCAATAGTCCCAGACAAACCTATATTCATCGTCAACTTATTCTTGATGATCGGAAAGTTTACGCCAGAATACATATTGGCTCGGCTACCGCCATCAAAGTTGATAGGCCGTACAAATGTGACTAGGTTTTCATCGATTTGTTCATCTGTGATAATTTGATCTTTATAGAACGTGTATCCCCCATTGATATAAACCCTAAATCCCGATAGTGGCCTTGAAAAACTAAAATAGGTATTAATGTTATGGGTGATCTCAGGGACCAAATCTGGATTGCCTTCTCTGAGGTAGAACGGATTACTGTTGTCGATAACGGGCTGAAGATTGCGGATGCTCGGTTCTTGGGCACTTACGTTATAGGATAAGTTAAGATATGAGTTGCGGATCGGACTAAAGTTGATCGAGGCATTGGGTATCCAGTTAGAATAGGTGCGATCGACCATGCCACTGATATTGCTGCCTTCGACCCCTTCAAAAATCCCTTCCAGAGAAAACGTCTGAAAGGCGGCCCCTAAGGACATATTAAATCCATTATGCGAGTACTTAAGAGAGCTGCCTACTCGATTTAGACTGATATTATTATCGTAATTACGGGTTAAGAAGGTATTGATCGATTCAGTATTGTCAGCTATATCTACTACCTCTCTGTCGCCTTCTTCTTGGCGATTGGAGAAGTTGTAAAAAGTCTGTAAAGAAAACTTAGAACTGATCGGTTCTACATATAAGGCATTAGCTTTAATAAGATTTTTAGTGGCGACATTATCATAGTTTTGATCCAATAAGAGTCTCGAGGACAATCCTAACATATCAAAAAACTCACTGAGAGAAAGTTGCTGTTGACGCTCATCCAGTGTTGAGAATTGATAGGAAGCATTGACGCCCATGCGCCTTCTTTTATTGGACTTAAACTTCTTGCGTAGCAGGATTCTGCTATTGATAAGATGACCATTGGTATTGTTTTCATTGGTATAATCATTAAGATTAGTAATGAAGTCCTGATTTTCAAATGCCGCAGTGCTGTTGGCCAGATAGGCACCCTCGTTATCAACAGCAGCTATTTGAGTCTTCAACACGATCGTATGTAATGAATCTATCTCTTGCTCCCAGGTAATTTCTCCTCGATGACCTAAAGCAGTGGTATTGGAGAGGGATGAGGTGTTTTCGAGGACATTACCATTGTCCAGAAAGCGTTCTCTCTCACTGACAGTTGCCACATTGAGGCCTTTTCGGTTGACAAAATAATAGGCATTCAGCTTTGTTTTTTCGTTGTCAAAATTAAAATTGGTGCCTCCATTAAAGTTGGTAGGGAGTCCTGGTTGATTACCGGCAAAGAAAATATTTTGCAGAGTACTTTCTAAACCATCATCCTCGCCACCAAATCGTATAAACATCATACCTCCTCCTGAACCAAAACCATAGGTTCCTTCATCATTAAATTGCCATGTCTGTGAGCCCATGAACCCTTGATAATCATCCCATGATAGACCGTTACGACCCGTATTGTTGGCTACTCCGATGAGCGAGAACTGGATTTTATCATTGAACTTGTTATAGTTTCCTTTTAGTTCGGCTCGCTCTTCGGTTCCATATCCTGCAGTTACCTTTCCAAAGGCCCCAGACTTATATTCTTCCTTGAGTTCAAGGTTAAGCGTTTTGTCTTGATTGGTATTGTTAGATTCTCCAGTGATTTCTTCCTCTTCGGTTTTGGTATCAAATACTTGGACCTTAGAGATTCCCTCAGCCTGTAGATTTTTAGTCGCTGCCTTTGGGTCTCCTCCAAAAAATTTCTTACCATCGACAGTTACTTTATTTACATTTTGCCCATCTGCCATAATCTCTCCATCTTGATCTACTTGTATCCCTGGCAACCGACGCAAAAGATCTTCTACCGTGGATCCTTCGGGGACCTTAAAGGTTGAAGCGTCATACTCAATGGTATCACCACGGAGCTTGATAGGAGCCTTAGCAGCTTTAATGACCACCTCCATCAGTTCTGTGGCTATCTCTTTGAGCTCGATCGTTCCAAGATCGATATCTCTACCTCTGAAGCTAACATTGCGAGTCTCAGGGATGAATCCCACAAAAGTGATGCGCATCAAGTGGTCGCCTTTAGGAATCCTCTTAAAATGAAAAGATCCATCAATCTCTGTCCTGCTGAAATCAACGAAAATCGAATCCATATCCAAGAGCATAATCGTAGAACCGAGTAAGGGTTCTCCGAGAGTATCGGTAACGATACCTTTAATATTGTAGTTGTTTTGTGCTAAGCCGCTTATAGTGATGATGAGAAGCAGAGGCAGGAGGTAGTATTTTTTGATCATAAGAGTAGCTTAGAATAGTTTTTCAGGTAGTTAGGCTGATCTAAAGGAAATCAAAGGTTTCTTAATATCGTCTTTTTGAATTGTTAATAAAAGTACAATGTCTGTGTACCTCTAGTAACATGGATGTCATTGGAACCTCTTTTTGGTGTGTGGTGTTAAAATAACTTATGATGCCGATGCAGCCGAGAAAGAAGAAAGTCCAGTATAACTGGAGAGACAACTTGAATGCCCTTAAGTACTTGCCGAGATTTTTTCGATTAATCTTTCAAACCAGTCCGTTACTGTTTTCGGTTAACCTAATGGGTCGATTGATTAAGTCGATTATACCGATTGTGATGTTGTGGGTAGGAAAGCTAATTATCGACGAGATCATTAGTCAACAAGGGGTTGAGGGAGATCTGCAAAACTTATGGGTCTTCATAGGCATAGAGTTGGGTATAGCGCTACTGTCCAATATCATCGGCAGAGTGATTGACTTAACGGATGGATTGATGGGAGATCTATATAGCAATAAGTCAAGTGTTGATCTTATCGTCAAGTCAGCCCAGATATCCTTGAGTCAATTGGAGGATGCTGATTTTTATGATAAGTTGGAACGTGCTAGGCGTCAGACGACTAGTAGAGTCACGCTCATGTCCAATGCCCTCAGCCAGGCTCAAGATCTCATAACGGTGATATCGCTCATTGCTGGGCTGATCGTGTTTTATCCATTATTGTTGCTTATACTTTTTATAGCTATTATTCCTTCATTTATCAATGAGATTAAGTTAGCAGTGCGAGCTATTCGCTGACCCGGAGTTGGACTACTGAGCGTCGAGAGTTGGACTATTTGCGTTATATAGGTGCGAGTGATGTCACAGCTAAGGAGGTCAAGTTGTTTGGTTTGTCTGAGTTTTTGAAGAGCCGATTTTCTACATTGGCTGACCGTTACTATCAAGTCAACAAGTCCCTTGCTATGCGTCGGGCGGCTTGGGGCAGCGCTTTTAACATCATTGGGGATCTGGCCTATTATGGTGCCTATGTGACTATCATCATACGTACTGTTGCTGGTGTGATTACTATCGGAGAGTTAACTTTTTTAGCAGGATCCTTCCAACGCATTAGGAATCAACTTCAGATGATTTTTTCACGATTCACCAGGATCACTGAGAATGCCTTATATCTTAAAGATTACTTCGACTTTATTGATCAAGAATATGAATCCGATTCAACAGCTGAAGTCAATAGTCTCGAAGGAGTTCCGATCGAAAAAGGCTTTGTATTTGAAAATCTATCATTTCAATATCCAGGAAATGAAGAGTATGTACTCAAAGACATCAATTTTAAGCTGAAAGCTGGAGAGAAGCTTGCACTCGTAGGAGAGAATGGCGCTGGTAAAACTACCCTTGTCAAACTGCTCTTGCGTATGTATAAACCAAGCTCAGGAAGAATACTGCTTGACGGTACCGATATATGGACGATATCGGCAGAGGAGTATCAATCTTTGTTTGGCGTGATATTTCAAGACTTTGTCAAATACTATTTTACTGCAGGGGAGAATATCGCTATTGGCAAGATAGATCAGATCTCAGATCAGGAGCGCATAGAACGAGCTGCTGAACGTAGCTTGGCCGATCAAGTGGTAGAGACTTTGCCTAAGCGCTATGAGCAGCCACTGGGCAAGAGGTTTCATGATGGTAAGGAACTATCAGGTGGGCAATGGCAAAAGGTCGCTTTGGCCAGAGCCTATATGAAAAATGCTCAGATCGTAGTCCTTGATGAACCCACGAGTGCCCTCGATGCCCGTGCTGAGTTCGAAGCCTTTGAGCGATTTACAGAATTGACAGAGGGCAAAACTGCTGTACTGATTTCTCATCGATTTAGTACCGTCAGAATGGCCGATAGAATTCTGGTACTCAAAGGGGGGCAGATTTTAGAACTTGGAAGTCATGAGGAACTCTTAGATAATGGACAACTATATGCGGAGCTCTTCAACTATCAGGCACAGGGATATCAGTAGGAGTTGGGAACTTAAAATATTGAATGGTATTAATGGTTGGGTGTTTTAGTTGTTTAGTTCTCTAATCTCTAATCTCCGTTCTCTGCGTCTTAGTCTAAACATAAGAGGTTAGTTCGATTGGCTGGTTCAATGGTTACCCGGCACCCTACCTTTATCATTCAGAGTGAGGTGCGAGGGAAGAATTCAAATAGTTGGAAAGTATGATTAATTGTTCTGACTAATATATAATTGACAGAATTAATAGTATATTATATAATAATTGACAAACCAAAA
>CAZJHC010000080.1:0-12460 GCA_964545645.1 uncultured Saprospiraceae bacterium | reverse complement strand
CTATATCAGAGTAATTAAAGCTAAGGGATGCACAGACTATTAAAGCGACAATTAAAAAGGCATGGACTCGCAGAACAAACCATAAAAGACCTTGAGCCTTTTTTAAATGCAGTTGATTCTGCTTATCAGTCGAATGATAATGATGTAAAACATTTAGAAAACATCATCGAAGAAAGCTCACAAGAACTTTTTAAAGCCAACCAATTATTGGCTGCTGATCTCGACAATAAAAATATCGAGATCACCCAAATGAACAAGCGTTATGACCTTGTTATCAATAATATCTCCGAGATACTGTTTGTATTAGATGAAACTGGAGTATTAACCTATACTAATCATGCTTGGAATAATTTGGTAGATATTTCTATCGATGAGGCGATGGGTAAGTTTTTTCATGATTTTAAAGATCAATTCAATAAAAAAAGTGCCAGGGTATTTGATAAACTGTTGGTTCATTCACTCCCAGAAGTAAATGGGATATTAGAGAAAGGGGAAACAGAGTCGACTAAGCAGTGGTTTGAATTAAAAGCCAGAAGAATAAAGGATATCAACGGCAATATAAATGGAACCATTGGTATAGTATCGGATATCACGACTATCAAAAATACTGAGCTCGACTTAATCGGTGCTAAAAAATCAGCCGAGGATGCCAGTTTGGCCAAGGATGAGTTCTTATCTACTATGTCTCACGAGATACGCACCCCTCTCAATGCGATAATAGGTATAGCCAATATACTATTGATGCAGAATGAAAATGAGGAAGACAAAGAAAATCTCAGTGCGCTTAAATATTCTTCGGATCACCTCCTTAATCTAATCAATGACATATTAGATTTTAGCAAAATAGAGGCCGGCAAAATTGATATAGATAAAACTGACCTGTCCTTAAATCATTTTCTGCTCGGCATCAAGTCGACGTATCAATATATGGCCATAGAAAAAGGCTTAGAGTTCACGGTTGAAAAAGATGAGCAAATCCCAGATCTTCTTAAAGGCGATATCACCCGACTGTCCCAGGTGATTGGCAACTTAATCAGCAATGCCATCAAGTTTACAACCGAAGGTTCTGTGCTCTTCAGATTGAAGGCTACCGAACAATCTGAGCGCTTCGTATCTGTTCTCTTTGAAATAATAGACTCCGGGATAGGAATTATGCCCACAAAATTAGAACAGATCTTTGAAAAATTTAGTCAAGCTAGCAAAACGACTTCTAGACATTTTGGAGGAACTGGACTTGGTTTGCCTATAAGCAAGAAACTGCTCGAACTTATGGGTAGCGAGCTAAAAGTATCAAGCACTTATGGAAAAGGCTCTACATTTTACTTTCACTTAAACCTCGAAAAAAGTAATGAAAATATTGAGACTATAGTAAATAATAGCATTATCAAAAGCTCTGCGAAAAAAGATCTGGGAGGGTTAAGAGTACTAGTCGCTGAAGATAATATGCTGAATATCATGGTTATAAAACAGTTCCTTGAAAAATGGAATACAAAATATGATATAGTCGTCAATGGTGAGGAGGCCGTCGACAGCATTAAAGAAGGCCAATATGACCTGATATTGATGGATCTACAGATGCCCGTGATGGATGGCTATGAAGCTACAAGAAGAATCAGAAACTTAGATAATGATAAATCAGGAATACCTATAATCGCACTGACAGCTTCGACTACAATAAAAGTAAAACAGGAAGCACAAAAAGTTGGGATGAATGATCATATCATGAAGCCATTTAACCCTACTGATTTGTATAGAACCTTGTTGTCCTATGCTAAGAAAATAAACTCAGCACAGACTCCGGAGGTCGACCTAAGATAGCTTTATCCCCTTTGACGACTATCGGTCGTTGTATGAGCTTTGGACATTGGACCATTGCATCGATCCATTGATCTTCGGTGAGTTCCTTGCCCTTATAGTTCTCTTTATACACGGATTCGTTTTTTCTAATTAATTCTTGAGGTGAGATACCTAATAGTTGGACTATTCTAATCAACTCTACTTTGGATAATGGCTCTTTTAGATACTCTCTAATCTCAACATCGCCTCCGTTGGAATTAATCATTCCTAGAGTATCTCTACTTTTTTTACATCTACTATTGTGATATATGATCATATTTAACTGCCTAAATTCGTTCTATTATTACAGAATAAATAATGGTACTAAATTATTGTATACAAAACACAAATATCTTGGTGAAGACGCTCCATCTACTAGGGATTATTTTTATTACTTTATTATGCCCGATAGGCAACAATTTAATGAGTCAAGCGAGCTTTAATGTTTCCTTGATCAGTCAAGTAGAAATTGATGCAACCAGCAATGATGTCTGGACTTTTGTTGACTCTATAGGCAGGGAGTATGTCATAGCCGGCAACATAGAAAACAGCCAGATATTTGACATTACACAACCAGAATCGCCAAGATTATTGGCTACCATTCCTGGTGCTCGTTCGCTTTGGAGGGATTTTAAGAGCTACCAAAACTACCTCTATGTTGTCGCTGATCAAGGTAACGATGGTTTGACTATCATTGATATGTCGCATCCTCAAGACTCTATAACTTATGAGAAGTGGACAACCAACGTTACGAGCAATGGTGAATCAGATGCCATCCAAAGGTGTCACAATATATATATTGATACAATTAAAGGTCATGCCTACTTAGCCGGATGTAATATAGGAGAAGGAGGTGTCATTTCGCTAGATCTCAGCAGTGACCCATCTAATCCACGACTTATTGGCATACAAGATCAAGAGTATGCTCACGATGTGATAGTCCAGGGAGACTATATGTATACCTCTGAGATTTTCGCAGGGACACTAGGCATATACGATATTTCTTCACCCCGGGATCCTCTATTTGTCAATCGAGCTGTTACGTCGACTGTATTTACCCATAACGCCTGGCCATCTGATGACGGTAACTATATATTTACAACAGATGAAAGAGGCGGTGCTTTTTTAGATGCTTACGATATCTCAGACAAAAATCAAATCACAAGAATAGACAAATATCAACCCAATTCTTTTAATGATGTACTCCCTCATAATACACATTACCACAACGGTTTCTTGGTGACCTCATGGTATATAGAAGGAGTCATCATTATCGATGCTCATCGTCCACATAACCTTATTAGAGTTGGTCAATATGACACTAATCCTCAAAACGCAAACGGTAATTGGGGGGTTAGTCCATACTTACCATCTGGCAACATTGTCGCAACAGACATGGACAATGGATTATTTATCCTCAAACCAGACTACGTCAGAGCGTCTTATTTAGAAGGTGTGGTGTATGATTCATTGTCACGACTTCCAATTAATGGAGCCAGTATTGCTATTCAAGGATTGGATAGTCGAGAGGAACTTACAGATCCTCGTGGACAATATGCAACTGGAATTTCACTCGAAGGAACATTCAGCGTCATTATAAACCACCCCATGTATAGATCGGATACCATACAGATAGAATTTGAGCGTGGCAAAGTGGTAGAACAAAATTTTTCGTTATTCCCTAAATCTTTTGTCAGATTAAATGGCACAGTCACAGATGCTCAGGGTGATCCTGTTGCAGATGCTAAGATCGAACTTATAAGTGAGCTCAGCTATAGTTTAACCTCCGATGCAGATGGTATGTTTAGAGGGGACCTGCTCAATGGGATCTATGCTGTGAGTATTAACAAGTGGGGATACTTATCAGAGCGAGATACATTCGTATTGACTCAACCGGTGGAATTGCAATTTATGCTAACTGAGGGGTATCAGGATGATTTTCAAGTGGACCTCGGATGGACTGTCTCGGGAGAGCCATTCGCTGGAGAATGGACCAGAGAGGCACCATTGGCTACGCTATTTAACAATACGCTATCCAATCCAGATCAGGATAGCCCCAATGATCTTGGATCAAAAGCTTACATCACTGGCAATGATGATAGTACTGTTGCTATCGATGATGTAGATGCAGGCCCAACTGTATTGACCTCTCCTTTTATTGATTTAGCCATATTCAATGATCCTACTATAGAATTTGACCACTGGTTCTTTAATGGTAGTGGCGACAATATGCCCAATGATCAAATGATTTGTTCGATTCTAACTCCTGAGGATCAAATAGAGGTATTAGCAATAGAAGAGGATGCACTCTGGAATCAAAGTTCTATTAGAATAAAGGACTGGACAAACTCAACAATGATTCAACTACAATTCTCTGTGGAAGATGAGGAGCCTGGTCATTTATTAGAGGCTGGAATAGATAATTTTATAATACTCGATGATGTCAGCTCTGCTGTCAATAAGTCTTCGATACCATCAGTAGAACTCGCCCCTAACCCTGCTTCCAGATTTGTACAATTGCTCAATGAAGGGATCACTCCTAAGTCGGCAGAGCTCATAGATATTACAGGTAGAAGGCATAAGGTATTTGTAGATGGATCAATGCTATTTTTCAATCCGATAATGTCGGGAAGCTATTTTTTAGTTATCGAAGATAGTTCGGGTAAAAAGTATCTAAATACTGTACAAATTATTCATCGGTGAGTCTTACCTTCCCATTATGATGGTTTATGCACGTATTGCTACAGTTCTATTTAGCTTATTAATTATCCATACTTCCTGTAATCAAAGTCCTCAAAAAACAACTGAAGTTGTCACGAGTACATCCATCAATAGGTCTACGAGCAAGCTTTTATCTACCACGGGTATCACTAAGGAGGATGTAAATATGATCGTTGATAGTTGTAGTCATATAGATATGTTGTTTAATGACTTTCCGGTGAGTATGAGTCAATCTGATAAAAATTCGATCATCAATGACCTAACGTTAATATCTACCGATCCATTAACTGATGTGCCCATTACATGTAAACCCATCGGACGTAAAGTTTATAACGGTAATGGTCGTGTATTGTTAGAGGCTGACCTTTACTTTTCAGAAGGGTGTTTATTTTTAGTGTTCATCAGGGATGAGCAAGCTCTATTTGGAAATTTGCTGAATCAAAAGGGTGTCACTTTCTACAATAATTTAGTCAGTCAAATTAAGGCACAAAAAGCCGGATAAATACAGATATAGAAATCTATCTGCGATAGAAAACAAGGTGAAGCAGAGGAAATTTATTCCTTATCCACTTGCCATCTGCATCATATAAGCACATATAATAGCCCCATAGGTGCCTACTGCATAACCCAACACAGCCATGAGCGCTCCTACAGGTGCTAAGGAGGGACTAAATGCTGAAGCAACAACAGGAGCAGAGGCCGCTCCACCTACATTGGCCTGACTTCCAACCGCCACAAAGAAAAAAGGAGCCTTGATCATTTTTGCTACAACAATTAGGATAGTTACATGTACCAGTATCCAGACAATCCCGATAGCAAATAGATCCAAATTGTTAAAGACTTCTTTTAAATCCATCTTCATTCCTATGGTAGCCACCAGTATATAGATAAATACTGATCCCCAATTAGATGCCCCTACCCCTTCTAATTTTCTTGCAGGAGAAAAAGATAAAGCTAAGCCTATCGAAGTGGCAATTACAACCATCCAAAAGAATCCACTCATCAATGAATCCAATCTTAGAGATACTAATGTCTGTTCATATTGCTTAAGCCACGGTACGACTACGTCTGCAAATCCATGAGCCAATGCTACCCCACCGAATGCTACCGCCATTAATATAAAAAGGTCAGTGGTTGTGGGAATTTTATTAACGCTGGCCTTATATTCTGCTACTTTGGTCTTTAGTTCATCTATCGCAGAAACATCAGAATCCAACCATTTATCTATCTTCTTTGTATTGTCTGCACCATAAAATAAAAAGGCCAACCACAGATTGGCCACCACAATGTCCACAACCAGCATGCTACCAAAAAGATTATCGCTCACTTCAAATATTTCCTTCATAGCTGCTTGATTGGCTCCTCCTCCTATCCAGCTCCCTGCTATCGTAGATAATCCTCTCCACAAGTCTTCAGGAGGAACTGAGATCACGTCTGGCATAACATAAGAGATAAAAAGTACCGCAATAGGGCCACCTAAAAGTATACCCACAGTAGCCGCAAAAAACATAATTATAGCCTTAGAGCCGAGATTGAGCAAAGACTTGAAATCTATACTTATACATAACAGTATTAAACTCGCCGGCAGGAGATACCTACTTGCGACAAAATATAGTTTGGTTTCTTCGGCAGAAACCAGGCCTAACGGCCAATTGAGTAAGGCCGGAATAAAATAGCACAGAAAAAAGGCAGGTACAATCCTGTAGAACCCTTTGAATCGATCAAGTTTAGAAGTATAAAAAATCATCCCAAGCACAAACATCAAGAGTCCTAAGACAATAGCGTCATTAGTAAAGGTTGCATCCATTGCTATCCTATTTAGTTAAGGTTGAAAAATACAAATCTATACGGACTGCACCTCTTTTATAAGCGCCTAAAACCTAAGATATACCTTTCCAAAAACCCTTGAATTTAGTCTGTTATGAGGCGATTGACTTCCAACAATTGAATAATTCCAAAAGCAAGGTCGATTTCTATTGACTTTTGAAACATCATAAAAATGGAATTATGAGCACATTGAAATCAATATTAATATTAAGTATCATTCACTTATCTATAGGGCTGAACTCTACTATAGCTCAAGAAATCAATTGCACAAATGGAATAGACGATGATCTGGATGGTCTCTTAGATTGTGGTGATAGTGACTGCCTGGAAATGGCAGCTTGTTCTGATGCATTTAGCTGCGAAAACACGTTATACCAAGTTATCTCGAATACATTAAATGAGTTAGATCCTTTAACTGGAACTTATAATCCATTAGGAAGTGCCTCAAGCAATTTTAATGGTGCAGGATACAATGTAGAGGACGGATACATTTATGGTATAAGATCGGCATCTGATGGTAAACGACTTTGGCGAGTGAATACTTTAGGTGGTGAGACCGACATGGGCTTAATTACCAATTTTGCAGGTTTGTCATATGTTGGAGATTTTGATGATAGTGGTAATTTATACACCTTCACTGGTGGTAATCAACCTTCGATCAGCTACGTAGATGTAAGTAGTAATGTAATCCAATCAGTAACTACTTCTCTACAACCTAAGGAATCATCAGATGGCAATCTACCGACATCTGCTGATATTACGTACAATCCTAAATTTGAAGTATTTCTTGGATTGTCTAATCAACAGCAATTATTTGCTCTCAATCACGCAGAATCGACGTATACAATCATCGGTCTATTTAGTAGTGAAATCAAAGAGACTGGATCTTTCGGAGCGGCTTGGTCCGATAAAGATGGATTTTCATACTTTTCTAACAATAAGACAGGGAACATCTACAGATTCACTTTTGATGAGGATGCTCTTGTGACCCAGGTAGACTTAGTCGCACAAGGACAGCCTACTAACTCGAATGATGGAATGGGATGCTTTTTTTCACTTCCACCATTCGAAACAGATTGTACAGATGGTATTGACAATGACGGCGATGGATTAACTGATTGTGATGATCCTGATTGTGCACAGACTGGCAATTGTCCATCGATAGAGTTAACTGTAAGGAGTGTAGATAAAGTTGGTCCACATAGCATCATGCCGTTCCACTTAGAATTATATAATAATAGCTCTAAGGATGCTAGCTCTTTTACCCTTGAAGGCATCCTACCACAAGGGTTTTCATTCATTGAGGATACTATCATGTACTCCATCGGTAGCAATAGTAACGAAGAAATTAGACCCATAGAAAATGATAGAAATCAGTTAAGCTGGGGTTATCTCAACATACCTGTTGGAGACACGATTCACATTTCATTTGGACTATTAGTAGATTATGTTGTCGCAGAAGGACATCATACGTTCGATTTTTCAACCGTAGGCGTTATTCAAAACCCATATTTGGTTCAACATACAACAACAGTAGATTTCAGCCTAATGAATGAGGCTGAGACCTTCGATTGTGAGCCTGCATTTTATCAGGTTTATCAAAAGAAAAAGGAACCAAATGTATTTGCTAAGCTTAATCCTGACAATGGAGATTATGACGAAATTGCCATTATAGATTATCAGGCTAATGGCCTCGGATTCGACATAAGGACAGGGTATACTTATGGTGCTGATGGAAACAAATTCATACGAATGGATGCCGAAGGTAATATGATCTATATGGGAGTCAACTTTGACAAGAAAGTCTATGTAGGGGATATGGACACCTTAGGCTATTGGTACGGCAAGGTTGGATCTGATATAGTTAAAATAGACGCAGAAGCCAATGAAATAGTACAAATATTTAGTGGCAAGGGAATGCCAGGATGGGATATGGCATATAATAAAAATGGACAGTTTTATGCAGCTCATAGTGACGAGCTCTATGCATTTAATCCCGAGAATGGAACCAAAACGTATGTAGGAGAATTAGTCGGAGATCCAATACCCAATAGTGGTCATGGTGCCCAATGGGCAGGTAAAGATGGCAGGCACTATATCTCAAATAATAAAACAGGCCAGATCTTTAGAATTGATGTCGACACGAAAGAAGCTATACTTTGCATGACTGCTACGGCCAACCTCAGATATAATGATGGATACGCATGCCCTCTTGAATTACCAGCAGTATTTACATATGACTATGGTGATAATTCTAAGATGCCTGTAGCTCGTCAACTAGTATATGATCAAGATCTCAATAATGATGATAAACCGGACTATCGAATGGTATGGGCGGGCGCCTCAATTTCAAGAGAGACATTGGACCCATCTAATTCGACGGCGACTGGAGACGATTATGATGATGGACTAAGCATGCCTTCATACCTTAATAAAGGTGAGGAAAATATAGCTCAACTTACTTTAAGCAGTGATGGTCCTGAGCGTCAAGCCTACTGGGGGATGTGGTTAGATTATGATAATGATGGTCTACCAGAAGCTTTCCATACAAATTCAGTAGTAATAGAAGGTTCTGAGACTTTGGACATTGCATTCGATGTTCCTTTCGATTTCATCGATGGTACTTATTCAGCAAGAATTAGAGTAACTAATCAATCATTGACATTCGAGGATTATCAAGGTGATATACTTGAACCCGGCGAAGTAGAGGATTATATTCTGACATCCACGGCAGTTGAATTGTGCGAAAATGGAATCGATGATGATAATAACGGCTTGATTGATTGTGACGATCCAGCATGTAAAAGTGATTGCCCAGATGATCAAATCGAATCTTCAGGAAATGGCGGATTGGAGAGTAATGATAGATTAGACGAGAAAATAGCCACAACCCTATATAACCAAAAGCGCCATAATAGTACTCTTAACATAGGAAGAAATCTTCCAATGTATCGTAGTAGTAATCTCAATACTCGAAGTGGTGAGAGTTGCAGTTTGAGAGATTTAATCCCAGTTGATGTGATCGAAAATACATCCACTTATATTACTACTCCAGAGCACTTAACCCAAATAACTAATGCCACAGAATTATTTTCGGTAGATGTCTATGAAAATGAAAATAGAATCGCAGCTATTCTTTCTTTGGCCACTGAGGACGCAGTATATGAGCATACCAAATACATCTGTGATAGATTGACGGGGTCCAAGATCCTTGACATATTTGAATATAAAATAGATAGAGAGAATACATTTATCATAGCCAAGTTAGAGTTACTCAATGGAAACATAGAATACTCAACGAGTTTTAGTATTACCAAAAATCAAAACAACGGTTGGTCACTTGAGAGCCACTGGTCTTTGGAAGACTACACCAAAAATGTCGAATTTTTCAATTTCCAAATTTGGGCAAATAATACAGGATCCTTAGAGACATTAGTAAATGCGATTTTAGATCGGATCAATAAGACTTCTAACATTGACGAATTTAATATAGGTGGAGCACCCAAGGTTTGGATAAAATCTGGAAGAATTACTCAAGAGGAACTAATCTTAGAGATTGTAAACAAAGCTGACGCTAAATCCTTAAAAGCTGACGGATATTACAGCAGTACAGAAACAACGTCGAGTCAAAGTTATTCGCATGAGACCATCTTAAGAGGAGATGTATCAGAAAGTATACCCTTACCTATTGGGGACGTTCACCATATGGGATTAAAGTTTTCTACTCCGACATCGCCTGTTAGCGATGAAATATTCTTAGCCAATGGAACTTGGGGATATGCCATTGAAAATCAATTAAATAGTGTTGATTATTACAATGTAGAAACAAGCAATATTGAAAGTCCTGAGAATAGCTTTCCTGTATCACGGGATGTTAAAATATCTGGACATGTAGTTGATTACATAACCATCTATAGGTCTTTCAATCCGAGATTCAATTCTATAGATTTAAACCAATACAATAGCATAAGCTTTAAAGCTAAAGGTTATGGAACGGTAGAAGTAGTTATAGTAAAAGAAAGTATAGCAAATTGGGCAGATCAACCTAAGATGCAGTTTGATTTAACTGAGGATAACAAAGAATATATATTAGGCAAGTCGTTTTTCAAATCATCAAGTATAGATCCTATCAGTTGGGACGATGCCAATATGCTTGTATTCAATGTACTTGGGGATAATGAAGAGAGTAAGCAATTTGACTTACTACTCAGTGATGTGTTTTTTGGACATGCTGATAGTGATCATTCTTATGTTGTCACCAGCACTAACAACGTCTTAGGACCACGACAAGATAAGCATCAAGCGAATAAAATAGATGGAACAGACATGGGTACTATGGATGTTAGCGCCCGTACGAATGCCACTGATTATCCATTGACTATATCCAATACTGGATCTGAAGAAATCATCGTGGATGCTTTCGATTTATATTCTAATTCTAATTCATTCAGCATTGAAGGGTTCGAGCCACAGGTTATCAAAGCAGGACAGAGTATTACAGTGACAGTCAAATATGAGGCGCAGACTACTGTCGATGAAGACCGTGCATCGGTCCATATATTCATTGATAATAATGAAGATTATAATGAACTAATAATAAATCTATTAGGCTCATCACAATGCATACAACAAGAGTATGTAAGTACTAAAGACATAGACAGCACAAACGGTGGATTATACTTTGCAAAATCAAGCATAACATCGGATGCCATGATCGCCACAGGAGTTAATGTCAAGTTTGACGGAGGCCAACAAATAGAACTCAAAGCAGGATTTTCAATTTCTAAAGGAAGCGAAGCCTCAATCAATATAGAGGATAGTTGCCCTACAAATGATCAATAATATTTAATCATGATATCAGAAAGAGAGAAAGAAGTATTGGAAAATATTTCAAGAGGATTCACGGCTAAAGAAATAGCTAATAAATTATTCCTTAGTTGTCATACGATAATAAGCCATAGAAAGAGTCTATATCTCAAGCTCGAAGCTACCAATAGTGCTCAATTGGTTTATCAAGGAATAAAGCATGGATATATACAAATTGAAGAATATTAGATAGCACGAGTAACAAATAGCATCAATAGAACGTATAGTTGATATGCTCACGAGAAGAATAAATCAATTATTTCTACTGACGTTAATTTTAATCATCTTAAGCTCTTGTGCGAGTAAAAAAGATGGATTCCAGCAGTTTTATAATGATCATAAAAATGAATCCACCCTCGCCCTCAGTATTCCTAAATGGGCCACCATGCCATTCATCAATAAAGAAAATAAAGCCACTGTAAAAAGACTATCTAAAGGCATGAAGTCAATAAGAATGATCTATGATAAGAATGGAAGTATCAATCGTCAATTCAACCATTATATCACCGACAAAACCTATGAGAACTTCCTCTATCTCAGAGATGATGGTAATGAAATCAATCTTTACACCAATAAAAGTGATGGTTACATTAGAGAAATCATCCTATCAGTAGGCGGTGAGGAAGAGTCTGCAGTGATAGCTATAATAGGCAAGGTAGATGAATATAAATTTAAAGAGCGCATTGGTCCTTATCTTAAAGAGGCGTTATAGTGGAAAAGAGTTTGATAAAAGAAATGCAAGTAGGTCAACTTTATCTTAACAGTCCTTCATAGTATTCAAATAGGGTCTCAAAGTGTCCTTGTGTAGTTTTAATATTTTGCGCTTGCTCAGCAATAATAGGTTTCCAATTTTGATAAGATTTTTGTAGGGCTTGTTCTACGGCCCGAGCACAGTCTTTTGCATTGCCTGCACTGTAAGTAACTCCATATCGATCTGCAATAAGATCAGAGACCCCCCCCGTAGATGGCCCAACAACAGGTAGACCAGAACACAAGCCTTCCGCCACACCTAATCCAAATGTCTCCGCCGCCGAGCCATGTAATAAAATATCGCTCGAAGCGAGGGCGTCAGCAAGCTCATCTCTGTTATCCGTAAAACCTGCCAACCGTATACCTGGAGTCTTCTCTGCAAATCTTCTATGACGATTGAGCAGTACCCCTTCTCCAAAGACTACATGTGCTATCGGCCGAGACTGATTGACCTTGGCTA
>CAZJHC010000079.1:0-12463 GCA_964545645.1 uncultured Saprospiraceae bacterium | reverse complement strand
TCCTACAGGTGGCGGAAAGACCGTAATCTTCTCAGAGATAGCTCGACGATATATCGCTCAGAAACAGAAAAAAGTACTCATCCTAACTCATAGGATCGAGCTCTGTCGACAGACATCTGGGATGCTTGACGTTTTTAATGTGGACAACAAAGTCATCAATAGTCAAGTCAAGGAGCTGCCCGATGCAGATCAATATATGGCATTTGTTGCCATGGTGGAGACGCTTAACAATCGCCTCAATGAGAAAAAAATAGACCTTTCCGAAGTAGGATTGGTTATCATAGATGAAGCGCATCATAATTCTTTTCGTAAGCTCTTCAAGTTCTTTGAGCATACCTTTATGCTCGGGGTAACTGCAACGCCACTAAGTTCTAATATCAAGCTCCCGATGAAGGATACTTATCAAGAGCTCATAGTAGGTAGCAGTATAGCCTCGTTGATAGACAAAGGCTTTCTGTCTAAAGCTACGATCTATAGTTATGATGTAGGACTCGGCACGCTCAAGGTCGGTATCAATGGGGATTACACGGTGTCCTCATCAGAGGAGCTCTACACCAGTGATGACATGCGTAGTAAGCTGATGTACGCCTATGAGCAACGAGCCAAAGGCAAGAAGACACTGATATTTAACAACGGTATTAATACCTCCCGATATGTCTATGAGACATTCAGAGTCAAGGGTTATGATATAAGACACCTTGACAATACACATTCAAAGAAGGAACGAGCAGAAATCTTGAAATGGTTTAAGGAAACTCCAAGCGCCATATTGTCGAGTGTGAGTATCCTTACGACGGGATTTGATGAACCAACGATTGAGACCATTGTGATCAATAGAGCCACCAGGTCCTTGACGCTGTATTTTCAAATGATAGGTCGTGGATCAAGGGTCCTGCCCGATAAGAGCACCTTTGACGTTATCGACTTAGGTAATAATGCAGCAAGGTTTGGTTTGTGGGATTCTGAAATTGATTGGCAAAAGATCTTTAGGTCTCCAATGCAATTTTTGGAGAGTCTCATCACCGATGATGAAATCGAGCGGAGGTTTAGATATGTCATGCCAGATGAACTGAGAGCGATGTTTAGCAAGTCTGAAGAAGTACTTTATAATATCAACGCAGCATACGATGACACTATCAAGAATAGAGAAAAATCCGCAGTTGTCATCGATAAAGCGATAGACCAACACACTAAGATAATATTAGAAAATACGGACGATCTGATGACCGCATTGAATCTGATTCGACTATTAAAATATGATATCGAAGACCGTATCCGTAGGTATTGTTACTGTATCTGCAATAGCACTCGCAACTACAAGGAGTGGGCTATAGATGATTATACAGCACGTCTCAAAAAAGCAGTGATGAGGGAATTGTAATAGGGTTTCCCCTCAATAATAATGGCTTTTGAGTCGTCAAAAGTTAATAATGTCTGAAAACTGTATCTCTTGTATCCTACCCTGCGTTATTAGTCTGTCAACACTAAAGATTCTATTAACTAAACAATTGAATTATGAAAAGACTTGGATTAATGATCGTTATGGCATTATTCTCACTAGCATTGTCAAGCCAAATAATGGTTAGGGGAGGATTGAATTACTCTAATATCTCCATTGATTCCAATACGGATGATGTCGTATTCAATAGCAAACCTGGTTTCCATATCGGCCTCAATGGCAACATCCCAGTTGGTAACCTATGGAGTCTGCGACCAGCGGCCTTGTATCATCTGAAGGGTGCAGAGGTAGAAGATGGTGGCATTATGGAAAACACCAACCTCAATTATATCGAAGTCCCGCTTAATTTAGGCTTGCATATTGGGCCATTGGTCATAGAGGGAGGGCCATATTTTGGGTACCTACTTAATTCGTCTACGGGTATTTTTAATGAAGAGAGCTTTAATAAGTCTGATTGGGGAGCAAACTTTGGAGCTGTGCTCGAACTCGAAAAACTAGGATTGGGTATCAACTACAGCAATAGCTTAAGTGATATTTCTTCAGGTGATCGCCTTGGAGCAGCAACAGAATTGACCAACGGCAACTTGGCGCTCTTTGTCTATCTAAAGTTATAATGCACCAAGTGACTTGAATACACTCAAGATCACATAAAGAATCAAAGCAATTTGAATAAAGTCGATAGTTAAAGCTATCGGCTTTTTGCTTAATAAGAGGTCTATATATTTATCCAGGGTTGTCATGATACTTGTATGACACATATTATAGTGCTTATCACCTACTATATGAGCATTTTGAGTCATTGATCCTCTGATCATCCATCGACGATACCAAATAGAGGACTAAATTGATCGCAGGGATGTCCGGCCACTCTGCGCCAAGAGTTGATCTGTCCTATATGAGTCAAGATATCACTCAGTGGGCCATTGATGATATACCAAAACGGCAAATAACTGTCCGTTCTCTCATGGTATAATGTAGCATACTGCAATGTCTTCTGGTTGGTATTATGTAGTAGATGTCGTAAGTCCAGCAACATTTGTAGTGAGGCAAGGCGATATCCATCCAATGTTTTTATGCTATGGTCATACCTGACCGATTGATCCCAGGCAGACGCAGTCCAGTAGCATAGTTGGTAGATATGTCGATACACTTTGATAAGAGACATAGCACTATCGCATACTTGATAGGTTGAGATACTTTCTGGCACACCTTTAGTGGCATTGGCATATCTTGACACGATAGCGTCGATCATGCGCACTACGACATTGGATTCTGTCATCAGCGTAGGACAAGAGGGGAGGTTGTATGAGCTCATTGTTTGCTTGCGGTTTATATCATATGACAATAATAGTAATATATGACAGATTATGAGCTTCAGCAGCTAATAGGAGTTAAGATCAATAATCGGCCTTACTTCTTATCAAATACTTAATTTATCTTAAGGTATCGTCAATTCATATAGTATTGTTCGAGATCTATCGATCTAACCCTATTTTGGCTCATATATCTTTCCTATGTCTAAGTATGTCATCTTTTGCTTTGCTTTGTTCATTGTCACATCTATATCAGGACAGGTAGTAGGTATCGTGTCTGATCAATCAGGGGAACCACTTCCATTGGTCAGTATCTATGTCCAAGGCACCTCTATGGGGACAACTACTAATCTCGAAGGTCAGTACGTTCTAAAATTAACTCCAGGCAACCACACATTGGTTTATCAATTCATCGGATATGAAACAGTAACCAAAGATATTGTACTGGCAAACGATGAGCTGCGTCTTGATGTGGTCCTCAGTGAAGAAAGGCTATTGCTACAAGAAGTAGTGGTCGCTGCAGATGCAGAAGATCCAGCCTATAGGGTTATTCGGCAGGCGATCAAAAAGAGGAAAGAATTCCTAAATCAACAATCGAGTTATGTCTGTGAGGTGTATGTTAAGGGATATAACAAAATACTCAACGCCCCAGAAAAAATAATGGGTGTAGAGGTCGGAGATCTGGAGGGCGCTCTGGATAGCAATAGGCAAGGCATTATCTACTTGTCCGAGTCGATATCCACTCTGTATAGCAAGCCTCCTGATGTCTATAAGGAAATAATAACGTCTTCTAAGATCAGTGGTGATGATCAAGGCTATAGCTTTAATAGTGCTAAGGAGATGCAGTTTAACATCTATGAAAATCGGCTATCTTTTGCGAGATCCATTGTTACACCGATTTCTGAAAATGCACTCAACTATTATAGATATCGTCTTGATGGTACCTTCTATGATCAAAATGGCTTGTTGGTTAATAAAATAGAAGTTCGGCCCAAGAGCCCAAGTGACCCTGCATTTTTTGGATTTATATATATCGTGGAGGATATTTGGAATGTTCATTCCTTAGATCTCAGTATAACAGCAGAATCTACACAGGTATATTTTTTAGATACCTTGCGTTTTGAACAAGTATTTATTCCTAAACCTGAGAGTACCGATAGATCACTCTTTAGCAATATCATCTCGTTTAAGGCGGGAGCATTTGGATTTAATATAGTCGGCGAGTTTACGGCCATTTACAATAACTATGAGTATGACCCAGACTTAGAAGAAGGATTTTTTAATCATGTGAGTCATATCGTTGAACCCGGTTCTAACGAGAGAGACTCAAGCTTTTGGGCCGAGATTAGACCGGTGCCACTGACCTTCGAAGAGTCTAAGGATTATGTTATCAAGGATAGTATATTTAAGATTAGAGATAGTCCAGCATATAAAGATTCTGTCGACAGGGAGCATAACAAATTTAGCTTAAGCAATCTCTTCGGCGGGTATTCTCGACGCAATAGCCAAAAGCATAGTTATCTAGATATCGGATCCCCCATAGGTGGCCTTTCATTTAATACAGTACAAGGGTTTAGGTTTTCTGCGGACATCAATTATTTCAAATACTTTGATGAGAAGGAGACTAAGAGAATCTTATACTATAGCAAGTTGGATTATGGATTTAGTGAGAAAAAATGGAGGTATCGAGCGAACATACTATTTCGCCCCAATCGATTGACAAGTAATGAATATGCCATTTTTGGAGGATCTGGTATATACCAGTACAATACGTTGAATCCAATTTCTGACATATACAATATGGCCTACAGCCTACTTTTAGAAGAGAATTATGCTAAGTATTATAGCAAGAATCAATTAGGGGTACGATGGCAAACTGATCTAATTCCAGGCATCGTATTAAATAGCTCTGTACGCTATGAGGATCGCAAGAGACTGGTAAATACTAGTGATTTCACCTTCTTTGATCGTGAGGATAAGGTTTATAGTTCTAATGATCCGGTGTCACCCAATACTGGACTGTTGTCTGACCACCAAGCTTTTCTGGTGAGTCTCAATGCACGCATCAGATTTGGGCAGAAGTATTCAGTTTTTCCAGACCGAAGGTTTAGCGATGGATTTAATGGTCCTCAGCTTAGGGTCTCTTACCTGGGAGCATTTGATATACTTGGTGGAGACGTGTCTTATCATCGCATTGGGATGAGTATAACAGAGCTACTTGAGACTGGGGTCAAAGGGGATTTTTCTTATTACCTCAATGCGGGGACTTTTCTCTCTGCTGCATCAACTCAGTTTGTTGATTACAAGCATTTTCTTGGGAATCAGATATTGCTATATAACACGGGCGACATGTTAGACAAGTTTTATTCCTTGCCATATTATGATTTAAGCACCAATGGTTCTTATATACAGGCGCACATTAATCATGATTTCAATGGATGGCTGTTGGGACGAATTCCTTTATTTAAAAGGACTGGATATTCTCTGGTTGCTGGAGCTAAATACCTTAAGTCTTCTGATCATTCTGACTATTACGAGATGCATATAGGAGTTAAGAATATAGGATGGGACTTGTTTAGATTTTTCAGAATAGACGCCGTCATGTCCCAATTCAATAATCAAACCCAGTGGAATCTAAGAATTGGTCTTGGACTAAGCGAATGACGCCAACGAGACGTTATAAACATATTAGTAAATACCCTGAATCTTTAATTACCTATAAATAAGGACTTGGTTTTCAGGCATTAATGTCTAATTTCGTAATAACGTAAACCCTTAAGGGATACTGTTAGAACCACCTCGAAACCACCAAAAAGAACCGTTATGTATAATTCTTTCAAACTATTCGTATCTCTATTTTTTCTTCTGGCCCCGTATATAGGAAGTGCTTATAATTGCTCCTATGCTACTGAACTGTATTGTGGTGATGACAAAAGGTATGCTGCAACGACTACCAGCCACTTTTCAACTAATGGCGGTGGCATCGTAGGATGTGTATCCTCCTCTTGGAGTTACAACGGCCCAGATAGACTATTTTACTTCCAGCCAGACCATAACTCTACTTTTACAGTAACCGTATCAGGGCTGACGGCAGATTTAGACTTGATGGTATTTAAATCTTGTAACGGCTATGGTAATGCTTCACTTAGTAGCTGCGTAGATGTAAGTCTCAAGTCTGGTACATCATCCGAATCAGTTACCATAGACAATGCCTCTGGAGGTTATTATATATTGGTCGATGGTTACGCATCGAGTCAAAAAAGTGCCTTTAATATTAAAATAAGTTGTAGTAGTGGTGGGAGCGGCTATGGCCATGGATCAAGTTGTTCACATGCTACAGCCATCAGCTGTGGCACGACCAAGTGGGTTAACCAATCTCATGCCAATAATTTTGATAGGGACGATTATATTATGACCGATTGTGGATACTCAAGTAGTGGTTACAAGTATGATGGTGGAGATCATGCCTTTGTAGTAGATGCAGGCTCGTCACATTCAGATCTAAAAGTTTCGGTTACTGGCCTTTCTGATGACTTAGATTTATTTGTTTTTAAGGCGTGCTCAAGCGGTAGTTTTAGCAGCTGTGTAGGTAAGAGTATTAATAGCTCCAAGACAAGTGAGCATATCACTATACCTAATGCTTCAGGAAAGTACTACATCGTCGTAGACGGATATAATGCTTGGGTCAAGAGCGGTTTTGAACTATCAGTTAAATGCGAGGATACTTATGTCCCTCCTGCTAGCTGTAGTTCCGCTAAACCCCTTAAGTGTGGTGATAGAAAGTGGGTAAATGCTCCTAGTACTAACCACTTCAGTGGTACTGGATATGATTTTAGCAATTGTTTTAATCAAAACACTACTTATGGAGGCAAGGATCATTTATACAAGATAGAATTAGGTAATCATCCTCAGGACATACAGATTAAGATGTCAGGGTTGACCTCTGATATGGATATGTTCTTGTTTAAGTCTTGTCAAGGTAGCTATGGCAGCGACAAATTAAAAAACTGTGAAGCATATAGTCATAAGAGTGGTACTTCGAGTGAGACTATCACCATGACTGGAGTGACAGGGACTTATTATTTGAGCATTGATGGTTATAATGCATGGGCTAATAGCGGTTATGAATTATCTATGCATTGCTATAGTGCACAGCCTGAGTATGATTGTCATGATGCAACTCCATTGACCTGTGGCACCTCCAAGTGGGTCAATAAACCTACGTCCAATAATCTGAGCGGATATGACTATGACTTTAATGGATGCTTTAGTAGTCATCTCAATTATAAAGGGATGGACCATTTATACAAAGTTGATGCGGGCAGCTATCCTACAGAGCTCTCGATAAAATTAAAAGGATTGTCTAAGGACATGGATTTATTTGTGTTTAAGGGTTGTAACAGCAGTTATGGAGGGATTAATCTTAATAGCTGTGTAGACCACAGTTTTAAGAGTGGCACTCAGGACGAAGAGGTTATCATGCATAATGCAATCGGTACTTATTATATAGCGGTGGATGCCTACAACATCTGGGATGTGAGCAGCTATGAGATAGAAGTAGATTGTTTTAATCAACCGCCAGATCAACCGTGTTATGATGCCACAGAAATCAAGTGTGGAGATTGGGTCAGCGCCTCCAATAGTAACACCGATAATCGATCCAGCGACAGAATCAATAGTCATACAGGATGTAGTAATGGTTCAGGATACAGTGGTCGAGAGGTCATCTTTAAAATCAAAGGAGGGTATACAGGCCTGAGCAATATACGTGTTGATCTCGATCCAACGTCTCATGGCGCAAATTTCGATATGTTCGTCTACAAAGACTGTGTATCGAGCTATAACCAATATAACGGTGACTGGCATTATAACATGTCCAATTCTATGGATTGTAGTCAAAGTTCATCATCAGGATATGGCGAGAGTATTGTCATCGATTACATAGCTCCTAACGATGAAGTATACGTCGTAGTGGATACTAAAACTGGATGGGGAACTTTTGAGATATCTGTCGTATGCAATGATCTTTGTCATCATTCTATAAGAACTATTGAGTGCGGGGACACCCATTCTACCACTACTAGCGGAGGAAGAAAATATGCGGGATCATATACTTGTGATAGCGGCGAAAACAACTCTGGACCTGAAAGAATGTATAAGCTTATAGTCGAAGGACGAACGGACATCAGGATTGATCTCGCTGTAGGGTCTTCAGCGGATTTAAATCTCTACTTACTACAGTCTTGTAGCTCAACGGCGTGTTTAGACAAGAGCAGCACAAGAGGTAGAGGCAAAGATGAATCCATAACCCGTACACTTAATGGGGGCGTTTACTACATCATCGTCGATGGATATAATGGTGATTCTGGTGACTACGACTTATCTATATCTGGATGTGGATGTACAGGTGCTGAGGCGCTGTGGTGTGATACTCCTACAGAAAACTCTACAGCCAATGGAACAAGTAAAATATCAGAGTTACATGATGAATGCTTTAGAACCTCATCGTATCCAGTGGAGCTTGATGGTCCTGATAAGATTTACAGCTTTACAGCTCCTCGAGATGGTGATTATCGATTTAATTTGAGCCACTTAACAGCTAACCTCGAATTGTTTTTGTTGGATGATTGTGGTGATTCGGACGCATGTGTAGACTTCTCTACTAAAGGGGGTAATAGCGACGAAACCATCCTCAGAACAATGACTAAGAACGAAGAGATATTCGTATTGGTTGATAGTCGTAAGAGTGATTGGGTCTCTACTTTTGTACTTGAGGTAGAATGTGATCCTGACCAAGAGGAAGAAGAAGAGGAAGAGGAGGAAGAGGAACCAGTGGATGATGGTTTATCATTCTCAGTAACCAAGTCATTCGGGCAGTTTACGATTGATTTGACCGAGGCAATAGATGAAACCTGTACTAATAGCAAACTGACGATACAACAGGTAGATCCTGAATCTGGAGATCCTGTTGATTCTACTATAACAGAATTGGATATAGATGATGATGCCATGAGCTCCTATGTGCCTACTGAGACTGGAGTAGAGACTGCTTATGTTATCTGTTTTGAACAGCTATGCGAAGATGATGCCATCGAAGTGGCCTGTAAGACTGTCATAGTTGATCCAACCCTATCATGCGGCGATTCATATAGTGGCACCACGATAGGAGGAGTGAGCAATTTTGATCAAAATGATATAAGTGAGTGCTATTCCTCTTCATCTCTTTTTGATGGTCCAGATCAGTTGATACGATTCCAAAAAACAGATAGTAATGATATCATCCAACTAACATTGAGTCACGTTGGAGGTAATTTATCTCTTTTCGTTTTTGATGAAAACATGCAACCTGTTGATGGATTATGCAAGGGCAAGAACTTTAATGCGACTAAGATGCTCATGAATGGTGGGGCATTAGGAGAATCTTATAATGATGCTGACAATCTGCTTCCTGCAGGAACCTATTATGCACTTGTTGAAGGTTTTGACAGAAATATTTCGGCGGATTTTACATTATCATTAGCCTGTGGATTCTGGTGCAAGGGTATCACTAAGATACATTGTGGAGAGCTTATGGCAGGAGAGTCTAACGACACAGACACTACCTATGCATTGAATTCTATGTATTTCCTAACTCCGGATACAGCAGTCGTGGCATATACAGGTGCAGAGAGAGTCTATCAGCTCAATGTCACTGGCCAGCAAGAGTTTACCATAACTGTAGATAATATAAGTGCAGGAGATGATTTTGACTTGTTCCTACTAGGGGCTGATTGTGCTGAAGGAGTAGTTATGGATTATAGCATCAATTCAGGTACTGATGCGGAGTCTATCACAGTAGATTTAGAAACTGGGTACTATAGAATCGTTGTAGATGGATGGAATGGCAGTATAGGAACCTATGATATCTCAGTATCGTCTTGTGAAGATGCAGGAGCGTCAGTTTTAAGTCAAGCGGAAGCACGAAGTGTCACTTCTGAACCATTGACGAGATTGGTTGATATGAGCGCTTCTGTCGCTCCTAACCCGTTTGCTGGCCGTGCTAACATACTAATTGACTCACCGATTGATCAGGATGCTATAATTTCAATTTATGCTGCTGACGGAACTAAGTTATTAAGTAGGAGCCAACCACTTATCTCCGGTTCCACAATGGTCCATGTCGATGATCAAGATGTCTCTGTTTCAGGCTTGCTATTTTTTACCGTTGAGACGGCCACAGATATAGTGAGAGGCAAGATGATTAAGTTGAGGTAGGAATTTCAAGATAGAGATGAAGAATTAAGTTAGTAAAAGGGTCTGGCGATTGTCAGTCCCTTTTTCTTTTGATTTTTTATAGAGCTATCAAGCAACCTTTTTAATTTATAGATCATTATCATAACAGTTGGAGGATATAATAGATATCAATGATTAATAGAGTATACCAGCATGTGCAAGTTATATGGGTATATTATTTTTATAGAATAACCGCATAAAATGAAAATGATAAAAGCATGGTCCCTGTTGTGTGCGATATGTATATGTTCTACCATAATGGGTCAGTCAGTTAGCTGTGTTAGATCCGCAACTCTGACAGGAAATAGCACCTACACCTTAGATGGAACAGCCTTGCTAGAGACTTTAGAAGATGGGTCCAGTCGATTTAGACTAGGAGAAGGCTTTAGAGCTAGTGGAGGACCTGATGTTAGGATGTACTTATCCAACAATGCCAGAAATGTGACTGGCGGTTTTGAGCTATTTGAATTAGATGATGTCAATGGACAGAGCCACTTTAGTGGAGCATTAACTCTTGATTTGCCCTCTGATGTATCTATTGATGACTTTGCTTACGTCGTTACCTGGTGTGAGGCTTTTGGCGTGCTCTGGGGCAATGGTCAGTTTTCGACATCCACCTGCAACGACAATATGATGGACTCTATGGAGATGGAGATGGATACTATGACCATGGAGATGCCAGTATGTCTGGAGACGATAGTAGCTACGACCAATTGGGCAGATGAAGTTACCATATGTCCATTAGATGGAATAGCTGATGATGTAGAGTTGAGGGTCAATATAAATGTTGATTTGGGACAAAACTTTAGCTTCCTAATTACCGATACTAATAATAATCTCCAAGCAGTAGTGAATGACGCTACCTACGATTTCGAAAATTCTGGTTTAGAAACGCAATATGTATATGGCGTATATTATCAAGGTGGGCTAAACTATCAGATCGATAGACCCATCTCTGAGATAACGGCCACGGAGTGTAGTCTACTTTCTAATACCAGTCTATTTTTGACTGTTATCAAAGAACCTTGTGAACCTCAATTTGAGTGTTTAGAAACCACTGTAGCTACGACCAATTGGGTGTCTGAGGTTAGTCTTTGCCCAAGTGATGGAACCAATGACGTAATTCCATTGCTCAATAATTTGTTTTTGGAGACAGGCGATAATTATGTTTATATCATTACTGATAGCCTGCGTAATATAGTGGAAGTCATCACAGAGACGGAGTACAATTTTGAAGGTTCTGGTATGGGCACTAACTTCGTTTTTGGGGCCAGTTATTCTGGCAATCTTGATTATACTGTAGGGTCATCTATCACCACCATGACAGCTGACTCCTGTTTCATGTTGTCAGATACAGAAAGACTTTTAACTATCCGGAAGGATGTGTGCGAACCAGATTTTGAGTGTTTAGAAACTCTTACTGCTACTACTAACTGGGTATCAGAAGTAAATATTTGTCCGACAGATGGTCAAGCAGATTTGATTCCTCTTCTTAATAATCTGTTACTCGAACCTGGAGATAACTACGCTTATATTATTACAGATAATGACAGAAATATAATTTCTGTCACTACCGATGTGCAGTACGATTTTGAAGGCTCCGGCTTAGAAACAAATTTAGTCTTTGGTATAAGTTACTCCGGCACTCTCGACTTTACCATAGGTTCGAATATTACGACGGTGACAGCCGATGATTGTTTTATATTGTCCAATACGACGATCTTCTTAACAATACTCAAGGATGACTGTTCTAACGAAACCACTACAAGAGCGCTTACAGGTCGGATATCATCAATCGATGGTAGAGCTCTGACTGGGATACGTATTCAGTTTGGTGATAAGCAAGAAGTAATGACCAATAGTGACGGTACCTTCGAGATAAATGGGCTCTCAACAGAAGACCAAATAGTATTAGAACCTGTTAATAATGAAAACGCTGGTAATGGATTGAGCTCCCTTGACCTCATTGTAGTTAGACGGCATATCTTGGGACTGGAGCCATTTACAGACCCTATTCAATTTATTTCTGCTGATGTGAATAATAGCGGATCTATTACTGCCAGTGATTTGGCCACGATGCAACGAGTCTTGCTTAACCAGAGCGTTGATTTCAGAGGTCAGAACAGTTGGATCTTTGTGCCAGCTTCGGCCCAATTAACGGTGGATGTTCTCAGAGATGGCGTGCCCCAATCTATTACTATTGCTCCAGGCACCGATGATGAGGGAGATCTCAATTTTATCGGTATCAAAGTTGGAGACCTCAATGGTTCCGCTACTATCGAATGATAAAAGGTGCCTAGTGCTTGATACACATTAAAATTTTATATTTTGACAGGTATAGTGAATAAACTATTCGATTAGATTTATTCTGATCTGCTGAACTATGAAATTATCATCTAAGGTTATTCCTGGACTATTA
>CAZJHC010000078.1:0-12468 GCA_964545645.1 uncultured Saprospiraceae bacterium | reverse complement strand
GATAGAAGTAACATGCTGGAAACACGAAAGTAGACATATAGATCGTGCTTTCTTCGGTGGTACGACGTATGTAATTACCGCTAACCATGTATAAAAGAAATGAACACTAAAGCAGCCCTCGATAAAATTGCTCAAAAGTATACGCCGCTATCTAAGACATGTCAAGAAGAGCTCGTCGCCAACTCTAAAATTAGGACATTCAAAAGAGGAGAAATTGTCGTGAGAGAGGGACAATATGCCCAAACGGCCTACTTGATCACACAAGGCTGTGCAAGGGCCTATTATTTACAAGATGGTAGGGATATTTCGGATTGGTTTACTTTTGAAAACGAGATTATGACTTCTATAGTTAGTTTCTTCACCTCAAAGCCAAGTCCTCATTTTGTCGAGTTTATTGAAGATTCAGTTGCTATAGAATTTTCAAAAGAAACTATGGACCAACTTTCGAGCAAACACCACGATTTTGAACGCTTTATTAGTAAGGCTGTAACCGATACTATGTTAGGACTATGTGAAAGGTTGCACACCATTCAATTTGTAAAGGCAGAAGAAAGGTTTACTCGACTATTGAAAATCTATCCTGACATAACGAATAGAGTTCCGCTGACTCATATTGCCTCTTATTTGGGCATCACCTTAGAAACCTTGAGCAGAATAAGAAACCCTAAAAAAGCCCGAATTTGATCTATATCAAATGATATGACTTGCATTAGCATCACCTTTGTCCAAAATACTATGATGGAGGTGTCAAATGTAGAAAGGAAAACTATATGGGGGAGCTGGTGGGAGCCTGTCAGAAAATGGTTTTACCCCGTTTGGTTGCTATATGAACTTACACACAGTTTTGGGCATTATGCAGTCTCCAGCTATAAGTACATCGATAATTTATCAAATCATACTATTGCTGTATTAGGGGCTGTTGTCGCCTTCATGCTCTGTTCAGCCTTTTTAACTTTAACCTCTTGTTTCGTACTATTTCATTTCTTTAAAACAAAGAATCTAACAAAAACCTCATTTGAAGAAAAAGTAAAATGGTACCACTAATGAACAGAAGATCCTTCATTAATCAAGATCTTGAGAACGAAAGCTTTTACTTCGGTCTTACGATATCCCTAAAAAGAAATCGTAGCATGTCTTGTGTGATGGCAACTAAGTACTTGCCATTTAAGACATTATTACTAATGATTTACAACTAACTTTAATTTTCGACAATGAGTACCTTCCTTTTAAAGTCTTTCTACAATTTCATGGGAGCTGTCAATATTGGTAATGGTATTTGGATGCTCCTTTTTGCAGAAAATTGGTATTTCAATCTTCCTGCCAACATAGAAGATACGGGTCCTCTAAACACTCATTTTGTACATGATATTGGATTGGTATACTGTATTGTTGGTTTAGGCGTATTCTACTGCAGTGCCAAAATCCATAACTGTCGAGCTGTGCATATAGGGGTATTATCATTTATGGTTGGGCATGCCCTGATACATGTTGTAGAGATTTTAATAGGACTCTTACCTCCGAGTCATTGGATTATTGATTTTCCACTGCTTTTTGTGCCAGCCATATTAGTTATGGCTATTACTCCATCAGTTTTAAAAGTCCAAAAAGAAAAATCATAATGAATGGAAAGATCATAATTCAAGTGTTCATCATTGCGACTGGTCTGATTACAGGCCTGCATTTTTCAAAGATGTCGTATGAAGAACATGAAAAATCAGGTCATTCAGAAATTCAATCTCATAGGGGCATGGATCATGGTGTTTTAGATATCTCTAATGAGCAGAGCACACCAATAATAGAGGATTTTAAATTGTTAAAAGACTCAATGGGCGGTTGGAATGTCTATGTTGAAGTAAGCAACTTTAGATTTGCTCCAGAACATGCAAGCCAACCACACCGTCGAGGAGAAGGTCATGCCCATCTATATATTAATGGCAACAAGATTGCGAGAATCTATGGCCATTGGCACCATATACCTGAATTAATCAAAGATAGAAATGAAGTTAAAATTACCTTGAATTCTAATGACCATCAGACCTTTGCCATTGGGGGCAATGTCATCGAAAAAGTAATAATAAAAGAAAAGAATTAATAGTATTGACAAACAAGCGATGATTACAAAAAGTATTCAGCTTACCAATGGATAATTAAGTAGACTGCCATACTCAATAACATGATCTCATGTGATCTGTGACATCTCAAAGAAGTAAATCACCCAGCAATGTATAAAAAGAAAATCCTTATAATCAATGGACATCCTGACAAAGAAAGCTTCAACTATGCACTCTCCGAAGCTTACAAAAAAGGAGCAGAAAAATCAGATGCTGAAATAAAAGAAATTAAGATCAGAGAATTAGATTTTAACCCAAATCTACAGTTCGGATATAGAAAGCGCACAGAGCTCGAGCCGGACTTAATAGAATCTCAAGAAAAATTAAAATGGGCCGACCATATTGTTTGGTTCTATCCTGTATGGTGGGGTTCTGTACCAGCGATTATGAAAGGATTCCTAGATAGAGTATTGTTGCCGGGATTTGCATTTAAAAAAAGAGAAGGCTCTGTGTGGTGGGATAAATACTTTACAGGAAAAACGTCAAGGTTAGTCTGCACAATGGATCAACCGACTTGGTTCTATAGAGTTATAAATAAAGCACCCAGTCACTTTGCCATGAAAAAATTGACTTTGAATTTCATAGGAATAAAATCTGTTAAAATCACTCCAATAGGACCTTTGAGGCTGTCGAAAGAAGAGTTTAGAAACAATTGGACGAAAAAAATCGAGAAACTCGGAGAACAAAATAGATAAACAACTGACTAAAATGACAATATGTATTGTCAGCAAACCTCCTGAGTCAAGAGATGACAAATAGTATAGTTATGTTCGTACATTAATTACCCTACTCCAACAATTAATCGATCTTGCGATGACAGCTATAGGGCCTCCAATATCTCAAGAAAGCCTAAAAGGTCGGTGTAACCGTTGAAGAATAAGACACACAGTAGTATAGTCATTGGCATTCTTCTAATTAATAAATATTCATCTAATTCTTTTGACTCAACTGTTACAGAATCATATTTTTAAGGAAAATAAAAACAACATGACAACCACAGAAATAGCTAACAGACTCGTTGAACTTTGTAGACAAGGAGATTGGAATACATGTTACAAAGAACTATTTGATGATTCTATAAAGAGTGTAGAAGCCGATGGTAAAGTGTCAAATGGTTTTGCAGAAATTGCGCAAAAAGGAGAAGAATGGAATGCGAGTATAGAAGAATTTCATGGCTCTACAGTGAGCGACCCTATCGTTGCTGGCAATCATTTTTCTTTGGTGATGACCATGGATCTCAAGTATAAAGGAGCACCTCAAGCGACAACATTCGAAGAGCTCTGTGTCTATAAAGTCAAGGATGGCAAGGTGGTTCAAGAGCAGTTCTTTTATGATGCTCCTTAGGGCCTACATCAATCTGACATTACCGCATTAATAGCTTCCAAGACAACTTCTTATCCTAGAGCGATAGGATTAGAATTGATCTCATAGTGCTCGCCTCTATTAGAATATAGTAGCAGAAAGGACCAAAGTAAATAAGACTTTGATATCATTGTCTAGCTCTAATCCTACCATAGAGACGATATTGACAAGGGTATCATCCTTATTATACGGTCCAGAATTCTCTGCCATGTAAGCATCTGTATCTCACGATAACAGCTTGAGTAAATTGTTAAAAATGCTATAATTAGACTGTGCTCATAGTACATTTCCAGTTATACTATTACATTCATTGCAGCCAATTAAAAACATATGTTAGATATTAGATTTTCGCATGCTTTATTTCTGATTGGGACCTTGATCGTCCTATTGTCCAGTTGTAGTAGCGACGGAGAGCCAGATCCTGTGAATCCTGTCATAGATCCAGCGGACAAGCTCCCGATAGTAGAAATCAATACATTAGGCAATGTCGTGGTTGATGAACCAAAGGTGTCGGCAGAGATGCTGATTACCCAAAATACAGATACCATATATGATGGACGCACTGGTATCGAGTTTAGAGGAGCTTCTTCTCAAGCCTTGTTTCCAAAAAAGTCCTATGGATTGGAGCTCTGGGATGAAAATGACGAAGATACCAAAGCGTCCATATTTGACATGCCAGAAGAAGAAGACTGGATACTACACGGACCATATAGTGACAAGTCCTTGCTGCGCAATAAGCTGATCTATGACCTCTCGAGGTCTATGGGACGCTACGCCAGCAGGACACAGATAGTCGATTTAAAAATCAATGATGCAGCATTAGGGGTCTATATATTTATGGAAAAGCTCAAGAGAGATGGAGAGCGTATAGATATCAACAAACTGAAAGAGGACGAAAATGAAGGAGAAGACGTCACTGGTGGTTACATTCTCAAAATCGATAAAACGGCAGGCAACAATCTGGGAGAAGGTTATAATAGTCAGAATTCATTTACCTCAGCATATGCACCAGTTAATGCATCTAACGATCAGTCTATCTATTTTCTGTACGAGTACCCAGATGCAGAGGACATCACCAACCCTCAGAGGGACTATATTTCAAGTTATATCCAAGATTTCGAAGCAGCTTTGGCCTCGGATGATTTTGCGGATCCAGAGTTAGGATATAGGCCCTACGTAGATGTAAGTAGTTTCATAGACTTTTTTATCCTTAATGAAATCTCTAACAATGTAGATGGTTATCGCTTGAGCACCTTTATGCACAAAGACAAAAATGGACCATTAACCATGGGGCCGATTTGGGATTTTAACCTGGCGTTTGGCAATGCCGATTACTGCAATGGTGGAGCCTCTGATGTCTGGTCTTTCAAGTTTAATGAGCGATGCCCTAATGACTTTTGGCTTGCACCTTTCTGGTGGGAACGATTGATGGAGGACCCTGCCTTCGTCACTGAGTTACAAAGCAGATGGACGGCACTTAGAGTTAACATCTTGAGCACAGGTCAAGTGCTCTCCATGATGGATCAAGACATAGCCATGATGACTAAGGCTGGAGCCATAAATGAAAATTTCAGCATATGGAGTGTCCTTGGTTCATATGTCTGGCCTAACAACTTCGTCGGCAGTAGTTATGATGCAGAGGTCCAGTATATGAAGGATTGGATCACCAACAGACTGCAGTGGATGGATGGTGCGATCATGGCGTTATAAGATTATACCTACCAGTGCCTTCAAGTACACTCAAGACAGAACAATATCATGCGAGCTTAAGAGAATATAGGAGCTTATCATCATGATCAACAAGAATAAGTACATCAAAGGAATGATCATAGTCTGCTTGTCCTGTTGGCGGCAACTTATACACTTAACTCTTGAATCACTCTGTGATTAGAAAAGTTTGGAGTATTTTCCTCAATCAATCTAAAATCCATTATAAAAAGATGCCCAGGAGAGTACTTATTACATCATTTTATGCAGTCTTAATAGTCCTATACATCGCCGCTTGTACTCAGGTTGAGGAGCTAGAGCCGGCGCCTCCGATTAACAATGAACCTGAGGAGATGGAAGAGATGCAAGTACCTGTTGATACAGTAACAGCAGAAGAAACGGCAAATGTCATATGGAAAAACTGGTACCTGTCTGTTCCTGTGGATCGAGGAAATGGCAAGGCAACATCTATTGGGTATTTGGATATAATAAATGATAAGCTCTCAGACGAAGAGGCCGCCTATTTCTATCAGAATGAGGATGGTAGTTATACCATGTGGACCAAGTTTACTGGTTTTACTACTTCTGGATTTTCGGAATTAGGAGACAAATACTGCCGTACCGAATTAAGAGAATATTGGAGAGGGAATCAGACAACGACTGACAATTGGTCTATGGCTACTGGTGTGCATATCATGGAATCCACCTTACAAGTAGATTATGTCGAGGGAAATGGTCGTACCATTGTAGCTCAGATACATGGAAAAGAATCTGAAGGAATCAGTGGTAATCCCGCTACTGTAAAAATCCGCTGGAATAGCGGCATGATACAGATAGATCATTATACTCGCCCTGATGATGGAGACCCTTGGACCAGCAATTACGATAACAAGGTGGACTTTGGGAGAGTGGATAACGAGATATTCACCTTCAAAATAAAGGTGGAAGAAGGCAAGCTTTATTGCTCCTTGATCTGCGCATCAAAAGGGTTAGATATCCCATATACTGAGATATATGACTATGTCGGCAATGGTTATATCCATGAGAACTACTTTAAAACCGGTAATTACTTTGGTTGGCATGATGACTACGACAAAACTGCCCAAGTAATACTACATAAGGTTGTGACCGATCATAGATAGTTGCTCTAACGGTTACTCTAAATCTGCGGTTAAGCCTATCTCAAAGTGCATCCTATACTACATACGGGCTGCCATTTTTAATCTTCTCCCTTCAGAGCATTCTTCCATTTATAATAAAGGATCACACCAGAGAACGTACCTGTCACAACATTGGCATAGATGATCGGCTTGGAGTCTATCATATATCCATAGATCATCCATAGCACCAACCCTGCCATAAGCAGACAATACATGGGCAATGAGATACCAGACGTATTCTTAGTCTTAACGGTCTTCCAAGCTTGTGGCAAAAAGGCTCCCGTGGTTAGTATGGCGGCGATGAATCCTATTGTCTCTATCATTATATCCTCAAAGAAATAACATTCGTTCTGTAATCTTGCCATATCTACTGCGTCAATGATCATCCAATCATAGTTACTCTTGTCCACGGAACTAAGCACTATCTACATGCTTGACTAGACGAAATGCCACGCTCTCAAACCATCTTTTGTAACCTCATATTCCATTCTGGCGTCTCAAAATTCTAAATACAAATTATGACAGACCTTCAATCTCATCAGTCACAGCTATCCAGAATAGCCAAGCACCCATTAATGACAATTCTCATAAGCTCAGTTATACTCATTATTGCCACTGTAGCTATAAAAGAACTTGTTAGCAAGCCATTGTTACGAACCATCTTTACTTCTGATGTAATCGTCAAAACCATTACAGCACTCGTAGGGTCGTTGGTTATGATTGTCACATACTGTAAGACGGTTACATACTTAGAAAAGAAATCCACGGCCGATTTTGATTTAAAAATGGCGCCAAAAGACTTATCAAAAGGTCTAGCCCTCGGAGTGTGTGCCATAGGATTTACCATTTTGGCCTTGTACTTCATGAACTACTATAATTTTATCGCATTGATGAGTCCTATAGATTTTATGCCTACTGTGGCCTTTATATGGGGCGCTGCAGTACTTGAAGAGATCATTTTTAGAGGCTTATTCTTTAGATTAATCTACAAGTGGAAAGGCCCAATAATTGCCCTCATTGTATCCTCGGTAATGTTTCAACTTCCACATTTTATGAATTCGCATACGGGCATCTTACCTGCGACTCTTGGAGTATTGTTTGGTGTGGTGGCAGCACTAATGTATGCTTCTACGGAGAGGTTGTGGGCTCCTATAGCTTTTCACTTCGGGTGGAATATCATGCAACCAGCATTTGGTACTACATTATCTGGTGTAAGTGAGTTCACTCCCCTCGCTGAGGCAACATTGAGTGGACCAGCAGTTTTTGTCGGTAGCCAATTTGGTATAGAGGTTTCCATATTCTCTTTCTTTTCACTTGCTATACTGGGGGCTTACTATTACTACACACTTAGTAAAAGAGGGTATTTCCATCAAGTATAATCTGGCCAAGAAAGTTACCTCCTACTTAGAGGCCTATGAGCCACTGTCATGCACCTTCTGGCGCTCACCTCAACGCCATTTTTTATGCTAACCAATTTATGGGTATCAAGTTGGGAGACTATTACCTATTCGATCTTGATCAATAGAAATACCTAAATCTTTATTGATCGGCTACCAACACTTGACTCTTTACATATTGTAAAGTATATTTGACATATAGAATTATATACTTTACTTTTATAACTAATTATTATCTTATGGAAAATCGATGCGCAACCTATCAAGATGAGCACACTTCGCTTATGAAAATTATAAATTACCGCCTGCCGCATGTTTTTAAGAAAGTGGGCATAGGTGTGGCCTTAGCGATATTTATCTTTCTACTGCTTTATAAGTTCTATGGTGCCAATACGCTCATTATTAAAGATATGCTCCGAACCACGATGCTCTTATTTTTATTCTTGGCTACGATGAGTAAAGAGCGTTTTGAGGATGAATTCGTAGCGCATATCAGGGCGCAATCTTACATACTCTCTTTTGTTTGTGCGATCGCATATTCTATAATTATCCCGCTGATCTCATTTGGTTTGGATATACTGATCACCAACATTACTGGAGATGGAGAGGTTAATTTTCATGCGACATCAGCGTTTGGAGTAATGTTTATGTTGACCTGCTTCCAACTATTGTTTTACACAGTATTAAAGAAATTAGAGCGTGCGCAATAGATTAAAAGTAGAAAGGGCAGAACTTGATATCACCCAAGAAGAGCTGGCCAAGCGGATAGGGGTTTCTCGGCAAACCATTAACTCGATCGAGAAAAATCGATATGTTCCATCGACCATTCTTGCTCTCAAGCTGTCCAAAATATTTGATAAAAACGTCAACGAGTTCTTTATCTTAGAAGATCAGGATTAGGATCTATCTAATTACTACTCAATGTGTCTTGTACCATAGTATGGAGATTATTGTCCCAATTTTCTCCATACTCATATATGTTAACCCAAGACTATGAAGGGCTTACAATGTGGGGGCCTAGCGATAAAGATGCCTAGTGACAAAAAACAATCATCATAAAATGAGGATTTCGCTAATATTTTGAACTTTCATATTGCCTCTTGACTTTAAATAATTTATTCTTTTGCCATAATTCACGAGCAACCCTTGTGACTGATTAATAGAATGAAGCTATGAATGCAGCCTATAATATAGTGGATTGCCCACATCCTGATGAGACCAGCAGAGCCATGCTCTTAAAAGAGTCTTACTCTGTAGTCCAACCTTTGAGATTAGTGAGCAGACTACACAAACTCAATAAAAAAGATAAGGGTAATGGCGAACGTATCATGTTGTTACCAGGTTGGAAGGCCCATGACACCGTCATGTTTCCCTTGAAAACTTATCTATCTCGATTAGGTTATAAGCCTGAATACTGGGGTCTCGGATTTAACAATGGTTATGTTGAAAAGTATCGAGATCAATTGATCTCTCGATTATCAGAAGAACATAACGACGAGAAGATTACCTTGATAGGATGGAGCCTTGGCGGTGTGGTTGCTCGAGAAGTAGCTCGTGTCTTACCGCACAAAGTCGCTGGAGTGGTCACTTATGGTACTCCTGTAATCGGAGGGCCTAAATATACCATCGGAGCCAAGGCTTGGGGTACTGAGGAGGCCGAAAGAATAATAAACTTATTAGAGTCTCTCGAGTCCACCGATCCGATCAGTGTACCTATAAGCGCTATTTTTACTAAAAAAGATAGCATCGTCAATTGGTCAGCTTGTATTGATCACCATTCTCGATATGTATCACACTATGAGGTCAAGTCTACTCATCTATCACTAGGGATCGATCCAGAGGTATGGGAGATCGTTGCCGATCATCTCAGTGCTCACGCTCAATAGTTTTTAGATCTTATAGAGCGTTGACCTAATTGTAGTATTACCCAGTAGCTAGTCTTTGGACATTGTTGAGATTGATTATCTTGATGGGATGTTTCGCAGGATATTTATTCTAACATTGATATTGTTGTCCTCGGCCAGATGTATGGATGCCATGGACACCTTGTTGGTAGGGTATACCTATGCTCCGCCGTTTGTGATGATTGATCAAGATGATAAACCTTATGGCATCAATGTCTGGCTTTGGGAACAAAGTGCTGATGATCTCGACCTATACTATTCTTATATTGAGATGCCCTTTGGAGAGATGATGACAGCCCTATCGGAAGGACGCATCGATGTCAGCATTAATCCACTGACCATATCCTCCGAAAGAGCCCAAAACATTGACTTCACACTGCCATATTTTAGCACCAGTTCTGTTGTCGCTGTAACCACTAAAGGAGGATGGCATCGGATCTTAGATTTTATTAAATCAATCTTCAACCTCAATTTTTTACGAGTAGTTGCTGGACTTGTCTTCCTCATAGGCACCTTCGGGCTCATTGTTTGGTTTTTTGAACGACATAAAAATCCAGTTCACTTTAGGCCTGGCTGGAAAGGCATCTGGGATGGTCTGTGGTGGTCTGCTGTTACTATGACCACAGTGGGTTATGGAGATAAAGCACCTAAAAGTCGAGGTGGAAAACTCATTGCTTTGGTTTGGATGTTTTCGGGCATCATATTCATCTCCGGATTTACGGCCAGCATTGCCTCATCCCTTACGATCAACCACATACACGTTTCTGCGGATGAGCTTATGGACTTTAAGGACAACAAAGTAGGTTGCATCAATGGTACCAGCACCGTAGGATATCTGGAGCGCTATTTTTTCAAAAATGTCACAACCTATAGCAGTGTCAACGAAGGGCTCGATGCACTGCTCAATCATCATATTAAAGCTTTTCTATATGACGAGCCCATCCTTAAGTACAAATTAAATGAACAGCCTCAGTATCAACCAATAGTTATGCTCCCTATCAAATTCAATAGTCAATTTTATGCCTTTGGATTCAATCAAAAAAAAGATGCCCTACGAGAGCGATTCAATCCGATCATGTTAGAACATCTTGAAAGCTTCGATTGGAGGATCATTCTCTCCGAATATGACCTTGAGGAGTTTTAGCACCGAGGTTACATATCCAGTTGCGCTTTAATCACTGACATCTGCGAGATAGTGTAATCATATGATAATTGATAGAGTTCTTCCATTCTACGGATATCATACGTAGGAAAATCCTCTATACCGTCTATCTCTATGACTACATCGCACATGCTCTTGCGAGCTTGAGTATTACTATCCACGGTGAGCATTATGGTCCGATCTACAATTCCAAAAAAACCATCTATCTCATCCGCTGGTTTGACCGGCATGATGTTGACCGATATGACCTTATCACAACTGTACTTAAGCGGTTCCACAGGCATATTGTTGAGTAGACCACCATCACAGTATAATTGCCCATTGATTTCTACAGGTTTAAACACCAATGGTACGGCACAGGATGCCTCGATGGCATCATATAGAGAACCATCACTGAGTGTTTCCCACTGGCCCTTGTTGAGGTTGGTCACACCGATCCAGAGTTTGCGTAAAAACCCATCGAAGCCATCAGACTCAAAGACGTCTTCCATGACGTCTCTCAACTTCTTGAGGTCCATCAATCCAGCGCTAAAACTGAGTCGTATCATACCCAATATATTGGTCTGATCGATGATATTCCAAATCATGTTGGGGCTATGGCCATAAGCATACAGCGCTCCTATGATGCTGCCAGCACTTGCTCCTGAGACCGCTCCTGGTGAGATATCGTGCTCTTCCAGAGCCTTCAGTACTCCGATATGGGCAGCTCCTCTTGCACCACCACCTGCGAGACAGATTCCTAAGTCACTATTCATGCTATTAAAATAAGAGCAATTATTAATCTTGCGAAAAAATATTGATATCTCAATACAGTCAATAGCTCATATACTCCCATGCCGATTGATACCTGCCATGTTGTTCTATATGATCTGCCAGTTGCAGATAGTGAGGATCCGTCCCGAGGGTGGACATATCACCGATGATCACCAGCTTGTGCCGTGCCCGAGTCATCGCCACATTGAGACGCCGATAGTCCTTCAAAAATCCCAGCTCTCCCCTTTCGTTGCTTCTTACCAGTGATAGATAGATGACATCTTTCTCCTGACCTTGAAAACCATCTATAGAGTTGATCTCTATATCGAGCGCTTGGAGGTCCTTGTCTTGATCCACCTCCTGCCGCATGACTCGTACCTGATCTCGATATGGACTAATCAACCCTATGCTAATCGTCTGTAGCTCTTCGATGATCGTCAAGATATGCTCCCTGATGATAAAATACTCTTGTCGGTTAGACTTGCTCTGAGTCTCGCCATTCAGTTCCTCGTCAAATCCGCATCCACTGGTATCGATGAACAGTAGTGGTTCAGAGCCAAATATACTTTCTCTTTGTAGGACCGCTGCTCCTGACTTCAACTGCCCTTTATAAAAGAGCTCATTAGAAAATCCCAAGATGCTTGGGTGCATCCTATATTGCGTATCCAGAAGATAGACCTCTTTTAGTTTTAAGATCAACAGATCCAACATCGTCGTGTCAAAGGTTAGGGCTCTGGCTCGATCGGACTTAACGGTAGGAGGCAGTTGCTGATGATCGCCAGCCATAACCAGTTTGCGTCCTCGCAGGATGGCTGTCCAACTTTCTGGTTCGAGGGCTTGCGACGCTTCATCGATGACGACCACATCAAACATTAGGTGTGCTATGGACCTATGAGCAGACCCTATGAGTGT
>CAZJHC010000077.1:0-12556 GCA_964545645.1 uncultured Saprospiraceae bacterium | reverse complement strand
GTATCAACAGATCCTTTGGCGATCATACCACCAGTTACTTTCGCTCCTCTGATTTTAGAAGCATCCCCATATTTTCTATGTTCCTCTTCCTTAGTGTCACTTGATTTAGTTTGTATGGAAACCAGATCCTGAGACTTTAACCAAGATATCGCATTCTTAAAAGCAATTAAATTGCCTCCAGAGTTAACCCAATCCTTAAGTTTAGATACTTTGTTGTTGATAGAATGATACCTGCCATCAGGCAATATGATGGTGCTATATTTATCTAAATCTGTCCGACCTAATCTATTAATATCTATCATGCTGATCGGGATATCTAATACTTGATCAAAGTGATGCCAGATTTCTCCTGCGTCATAAGAATTGATACCATCTCCTATGACAACCATGATTTTTTGAGGATTCAGCCTGGTTGACGAACGACTTCCTAAATCAACACCAGATAGAGCATGACCGGATTGTGTAGCATATATGTTGAGATGATTTTCTGATGCGAGTTGATCCATCAACTGATGCAGTTCTGCTTTAGACATCTGCTGATTGTTGCCTGTGGGTATAATAAGCGTACCCAAATCAAATGATATAGTATGGTCATTAATCTCTGAGCTAAATTCGTTTTGGGCTATTTTAACAATGAGATCTCTTTCATGTAGTTGATTGAGTAGGCGAGGTGCTAAGTATTGATTCCAAGGGACTAAGTAAGCATATGTGTCTCCCTCTCCAATGACCTCACCGCCAGTCGTCTCTGCATTAAGGTCGACCAAGTCGCCCTGTAAGCCCGAGACGCTCTTGACTCCCTGGTATGGAAGGTTGAAGGCATGCGGGAGCGTCCAAGCCGACACATCATAAAACAGGCTGTCTTTGAATTGATGTACTTCTTCAAAGATGGATTTAGTCAATCGATACTGTTTAGCTTCGAGTGGTACGTAATAGGATCCTGACTTACTAAAGCCGTCTACTTCTTTGCCTAGATGATACACAGGTATCTGATGCTGCTGCATGATATGGATGAACCTTTTGGCCCTATATGGATCTTGATCATCTCCAAAGACATATCCTTTTATCGGATTCTTTTGAGCGAGTTTAGCGGCCTCTTTGAAGGATTTTCTTTTGTATTCGAGTAGGTCTTTGCGTAGTGCTATACCTGCATCCTGCGTCGAGAGCATCGTTGTAACCTGATTTCTTATCGTGAACGGAAAAGTCAATAAACCGTGGTCGGTTTGTTGATAATGTCCTCGGGAGCTAGCTTGTTCAAACAGGATTCCGATTGCACCTTGAGCATCAGGGTAAGTAGAGCCTTTACCATAGTAATAATCGTCAAACGACTCTTTGCTATAATAGAGACTACCGATTTTATCCAATGCCTTAGCATGAAATTTACCGATTTCTCCTGTCAGTTGTTGGTTTAAGATGGGTGTATTAGGATTTGTTCTACTTGGAATACCGGGTTGAAAGAAAAATGTAGAATTGCTACCCATCTCATGATGATCTGTCAATATATCTGGCTTCCAGTGATGAAATGCTTTGATGCGCCCTCTGCTTTCTGGGTGTGTAAGAAGTAGCCAATCACGATTAAGGTCGAACCAATAATGATTGGTTCTTCCTCTAGGCCATACTTCGTTATACTCTCTACTATTGGGGTCAGATATTAGGTTATCTCCTTTGTGGGTATTAACCCAAGAAGAAAATCGTTGAAATCCATCCGGATTATAGCACGGATCTAACAGTATTATTGCTTCGTCAAGAAGTTTATCAATTTTTGAACCTTGTCCAGCAGCTAGATAGTATGCAGTGGCCAAAGCTCCATTGCCCCCACTGGGTTCGTTACCATGAATGCTATTACCCTGGTAGATAATAACCGGTAGGTCTTCAATGTTTACTTCATCACTGACGGCTGGGTCCGTTAGCTTTTTATGTTCTATCCGTATAGCTTCTAACTCTTGACGATTCTCTGGAGAGGTTATCGTAAGATAGACGAGTGGTCTGTTTTCGTGGCTATATGCATATTCGGTCAAAGTAATGCGATCTGATACTCGAGCCAACTCTTTCATGTAATAATAGAGTTTATCATGGGTAACATGCCATTCCCCAATCTCGTGACCTATATAGTCTTTAGGAGTAGGAATACTTTGATCATAACTGATATCCTGTGGTAAATAATAAGATAAGTCTACATCTTGGCTCTGTATTGAAAGATGTATAAATGATATCAGAAGGATAAGGATAGACTTCATTATGATGTTTTATTTGCCCAAGATAATTTTTTAGAAGGTCTTTTTGCCTTGAATCTTAACGCCTTTATCAAATATTCTATTTATTTGAATTCTATTCAATTAAATGAGTTTGTATAACTTCTTATTCGTCATTATTGTCGCCGTTTTTGTGGCCATGCTTTTTGTCAATATCTACTTTAGAGTTAAGGTTTTTAAGCATTACAAATATCTTGTCCAAAATCGAATAGAATTTTCTGCGAAGCATTTTTTTAATGCAACTAAAATGGAAGATGAAGTGCTGTCCAAATATCCGCAGCATCGGGAGGGGATATTGAAATTTGTCAAAATGATCCAGCAATCGGTGCAGTTGGCAAGTATTTTAATCGTTGTGATTATTGCCCTTGGTTATCTCTTATTGAGATTTCGGTGATATGGGTGGACACAAGAGTTACCTATATGGGTTCGTATTAGCAGACTGGATCGCTTGTGTACTAGGGTGGTCTCTTTTCTTTTATATCCGTAAGTATATTGTCAATAATGATATTGCGCTCGTCCAAGCGCTCTATGATGATCCTAAGTATTGGTTAGGTATTTTGATCATACCAACTTGTTGGCTGATTATTTTTTCGATAGCTGGGACTTACGAGCCATTATATCAAAAGACTCGAGTATCCTTATTGATGAACTCCATATGGTCCATAATGATCGGTTCATTGGGCCTTCTTTTTTTAGTGCTCTTTGATGATGAGGTCACTGTATATATATCTTATACGCAATCATTTGTGATTCTGTTTAGTATTTTTTTCATGTTGGTGGTTTCATTCAGAATGATCATATTTGGTATTTATCGCCAAGCCCTTATGTCGGGTAGGATACCCCTCGATGTATTGGTGGTGGCAGCAAAATCTACTAGCTTTCCTCGATATCTTCGATGTCAGAATATTTTAAAAGAGATATCTATCGAAGACCTCAAACACTACTTAACAGACAGGCCACCTATACACGAGATCTGCTTCATTGAGATGAATGACAAGATGACACAGATGTTGCTCAGTTGTGCTTATCTCTTGGATGATTGCTGTCAGATAAGAGTATTGACATGGGCGACAGATGCTAATATGTCCTTGGTGCCACTGAGATATGACGTGGATACAGATAGTTTTAATCTCTTTACAGATCAGATGAATCCTACACATAGGAATGTAAAGCGCTTGATAGATATCTCCCTGAGCATTGTATCGCTTATAATACTCATTCCTGTCGTGATCGGTGCTGCCATAGCTATCAGGCTTAACAGTTCTGGAAGTATCCTTTACAAACAAAGTAGGGTGGGGCGAGGGATGATACCATTTTCGATATATAAATTTAGAACTATGTACCATGACGCTGAGGCGCAAGGACCTCAGTTGTCTCATAAAAATGATGCGAGAATAACGAGTGTTGGTAGTTTTTTGAGGAAGTATCGAATAGATGAAATACCCCAGTTTATAAATGTTATACGGGGCCAAATGTCTATAGTGGGTCCAAGACCCGAAAGACCTTATTTTGTTGATCAGATCTTAAAGGAAAATGAATCTCTGTCTCGTTTATATAGCGTAAGACCAGGAATCACATCTTGGGGACAGGTGAAATATGGTTACGCTTCGACAATAAAGGAAATAATAGATAGAACGAAATTTGACTTGCTATACTTAAATAATCGTTCATTATTTTTAGACTTACGTATCATGTTATCTACTATTAAAGTGGTACTAGCTGGTAAGGGCCATTAAAGAAATGAAAAAAAGTATTTTGAAAAAATTAGGATTGATAGGATATCCACTATCGCATTCATTTTCACCTCGATATTTTGCTGATAAGTTTAAGAAACTTGGGATAACTGATTATCAGTATAATCTCTATCCTTTGGAGCATATCAATGACGTATGCGACTTGTTACATGGTGACCTTGTCGGATTGAATGTTACGATCCCTTATAAACAACAAGTGATCCCATTTTTGGATCATATCAGTGAGGAGGCAAAAGCTATAGGTGCGGTTAATACTATAAAAATATCAAATGGTCGATCAGTTGGGTATAATACTGATGTGTATGGATTTGAAGTCTCTCTCAAGAGGCTATTAGATGGGACTAAACCTCAAGGCGCATTAATCTTAGGTACAGGAGGAGCGGCAAAGGCGGTTAAATATGTGCTTAGCAAGCTTGGTATTAATCATCTATCAGTGTCTCGAACATCTGGAGATATCCTTTATAAGAACGTAGATCAGCAAGTGATGCATGCTCATCGCCTAATTATCAATACAACACCACTTGGGATGTATCCCAATATTGAAAGCGCTCCCGAATTACCTTATCAATATCTGACTTCAGATCATTATTTATTTGATTTAATTTATAATCCTGAGTTAACTTTATTTATGAACTATGGAGTTGCTCAAGAGGCTAAAACCATGAATGGCTTATCGATGTTAGAATTGCAAGCCGAAAAATCGTGGTCCATTTGGAATGAAATAGAATAAGCTTATTATGGATAAAACTAACGAGTATCCTGACTTTAATAATACTCAGATAGCTTTTGCAAATAAATCAGATGCACAGCTGAAAGAAACTGAGCGTTTGTTCGTCATAATGAATAATAAGTATGCAGTTTCCATTGGCTCCAAATTAGGAAAGTATGCGCTCAAAGCCAGCCTGCCATTTGTCAATACTTTAATTAAGCATACCTTGTTCAAGCATTTTTGTGGTGGCTTTAATCTGATGGATTGTCAAGAAGTAATCGATGAACTATATGCCAATAGGACTCAATCGCTGTTGGATTATGGCGTAGAAGGAAAGTCTGAGGAAGAAGAGTTAGATCAAACTCTATCAGAGATTATCAATGCCATTGATTTTGCTGCGTCTAATCATAGTGTGCCTGCAGCGATATGCAAGCTTACAGGTCTCGTCCATAATGACGTACTAATCCTTAAGCAGTCCAAAGACAGTCTGGATCAATCTGATCAGCTGTTATATGATCGATTTCATGATCGCATTAAGAGTGCCTGTCAACGAGCCTATGATGTACAGGTTGGATTGCTCATAGATGCGGAAGAGAGTTGGATGCAAGATGCTATGGATGAGGTGGTTAAAGAGATGATGGAGCTGTTTAACAAGGATGAAGTGATTGTCTACAATACTTATCAGCTATATCGTAAGGATACCTTAGATCGATTAAAAAGAGACCATTTAGAGGCCAAGCAAAAAGGATATAAAATAGGCGCAAAATTAGTACGAGGTGCTTATATGAACAAAGAGAGAGAGAGAGCTGAGCGTCTTGGATACCCATCACCGATTCACGATACTAAGAACAATACTGATAGAGCGTTTGATGAGGCTCTCTTGTACTGCATAGATCACTTGGAAGACATCTCCTTCATATGTGCCAGTCATAATACTCAAAGCAATCAGTTGCTGGCTAAAGAAGTGATAAATCGCTCTATACCCAAGGACCATAAACATATAAACTTTTCTCAGCTACAGGGCATGAGTGATTACATCACGTTTAATCTTGCCAAACATGGTTTTAACGTAGCCAAGTATGTCGTTTACGGTCCTATCAAAGAGGTGGCAGATTTCTTAATTCGCAGGGCTGAAGAAAATACATCAATAACTGGAGAGGCAGGACGAGAACTTACATTGATTAGGCAAGAACTTCGACGACGAGGACTACGTTAGTACTGATTGGATCGAAGCATCACTAAGGTACATGCTTCGATGCATTTGATATTAGCCTCATGGAGTGCTTTCCAAGTATCATTGCTCTCGGTTCCTGGATTGAAGATGACTCTTTTAGGATTTAATTTGATGATCTCTTGGAGATATAGGGGTTGAATCTTTTGATTGATATACAATGTTACGGTATCTATGGTGATGTCTGAAGGTATTTTAGTTAAGATGGGCATCCCATTGATAACACCTTCTTTGTTACCTACCAAGATAGGTGTATGTCCATATCGTACGAGCATCTCAGCTGCTTTATAAGAGTATCGTGATGGCTTGGTTGAGGCACCTATGATTAAGACATTTTCTGATATAGTACTCATGATTATTTGAATAAACAAAAAAAAGGCCCTGGTGAATATATGGTTCCACCAGAGCCTTAAAATCGATTTTTAGAATTTACTTCTTACAGTTGGAATGTACCAGTACCTACTTTATAACCTTTGTTGTAGATCTCCACAGTATAATCTCCATCTACTGGCTCAGTTGATGGCTTCCAATCCATACAAGCTTCAGTATCTTCATTATTATAAGTTAGTGTGCCAGACATTGTATATCTCATTGTCTTGCCGGTCATCTTATCAGTTAACTCACCAGAACCCATTTCGTCAGCAGCTATTGTTTCGCCATTTGGATTCATGATGCGAAGATAGAAAGTCTCTTCTCCTGCAGGAACGATCACATTAGTCTCAGTTTTAAAACAAGTCCTTAATGTTTCCATTTTCTTGTTTCTTTTTCTTGTTTTCCAAGAACCGTCATCATTGACACTTCCTCCGTTGAAGCTCATCCAGTTAATCTTAATAGCAGATCCAACTTCGACTTTTTCTGAAAGAGCAACGTTGGTATTAGTAAGTTCATCTTTTTCGCTTACCAAGACTGCTTTGGCTTCTTGCAATTGAGTATTTGCCTCTTTCTCGACAGATAGGTTTTGATTGAGCGTTTTATTAGTACTGACTAATTGTGCATTGTCGTGTTCTAATTGTTCTGTTTGTGATTTGAGTGTGTTGATTTGAGCTAGGTAGCCCGCAGTAAGTGACTCAAATTGAGTGATTTCTTCTCTCGCCTTATCGAGTTCTCTTCTTGTCCAGATCAATCCATCGATTTTGGTTTTCTGAGCTTTAAGCTCTTCTTTTTGATTGTCAATAAGGGCATTAAGCTCTGAGTTATCACTTCTCAGACTTTCAATACTTTCCAGTGCAGCCTGATAGTCTGCATCTAATTCTGCTTGGACACTCTGCAATTCGTTCATCTCAGTAAGCTGCGAGGCATTTTGAGACTTAAGTTGTGAGTTTTGATAAAACAGGTATCCTGATAAAAGTAGCAAGAGCGCTATTATGATTCCTAATATTACACGAGATGACATTTGCTTTGATTTAAATTTTATTAATGTAAATTTATTAATTAGCTGCAATATGTGTGAGCTATGCAGCATTAATCATTAGGGTATCTACTTATTTTATGTCATTCAATGGTGTTTCCAACAGATAATTTGCACAGAATACTATTTCTGGACATAGAGACGGCCACTTTATATCCTGATTTAGATTCGATAAAAGAAGACTTAAGAGCTCATTGGTATAAAAAATTTGACAGATATGCTGTTCGGCATCAAGGCGATGAACAAGACTCTGTCAGTGCAGAATCATATTTTCAAGATAAGGCGGCCATATTCGCTGAGTATGCTAAAGTCGTATGTATCTCAGTAGGATATATAAAGAAAGGCGAGAGCTCCTACGAGTTTAGGACAAAAACTTTTAAACAGCGAAATGAACTTGATTTACTTAATCAATTCTGTGAGCTTCTTAATGAGTATTATTATGATCGATTCAACCATTATTTATGTGGTCATAACATAAAAGAATTTGACATTCCCTTCTTATGTAGACGGATGATTATTAATCAAGTTTCCTTGCCTAATCTACTCAATATAGCAGGCTTGAAACCTTGGCAGGCTAATCACTTATTAGATACGATGGATTTATGGAAGTATGGCGACTATAAACATTACACGTCCTTAGATCTGCTGTGTACGGTACTAAAGATTGATTCTCCTAAATCTGACATTAGTGGGAAGGATGTATCACGTTTGTATTGGAAAGGAAAGATCAATGATATAGCAAAGTACTGTGAAGGGGATGTCCGTGCTACCATAGAAGTTTATTTAAGGTGTATGGGACTAACTGATTATCAAGGATGAGAAGTTCGTTCTAGTGGATGATCTTCAAAAGCTATTTTCAGAATCTTGAAAGTCTTCTATTTTTGCACAAAATCCATTTGAATTATGGGAAGAATATTTGAAGTACGCAAGGCATCCATGTTTGCTCGATATGACAGGATGGCGAAACAATTCTCCAGAGTAGGCAAGGAGATTAATATAGCCGTAAAAGCTGGTGGCCCTGATCCAGATAATAATCCAGCCTTACGTCGTGCTATACAAAATGCCAAAGGGGTAAGTATGCCCAAGGATCGAGTAGAGGCAGCTATCAAGCGTGCCATGGGCAAGGATACATCAGATTATGAACAATTATTGTATGAAGGGTATGCTCCTCATGGAGTAGCCATACTGATCGATACTGCAACGGATAATCCGGTCAGAACGGTAGCTAAGGTTAGAGCTGTATTCAATAAGTGCAACGGAAGTCTTGGAACTAGTAATAGCGTAAGTTTTCAGTTTACTCAGATGGGGGTATTCAAGCTTGATCCGAAAGATCTCGACCCTGAGATGCTTGAGTTAGAGCTTATTGACTACGGGCTCGAAGAGTTAGGAGAAGGGACAGATGACAATGACAATGATGTACTTGTGATCAGAGTAGCTTTCAATGAGTTTGGAAATATGCAAAAGGCGCTGGAAGATCGAAACCTCGAAGTAAAATCATCAGAAATAGAATGGATCCCTATGAATATGGTAGAGCTAACAGGAGATCAAGAAGAAGAGGTCTTAAAGTTGATCGCTAAAATGGAGGAAGAAGAGGACGTACAAAAAGTCTTCCACAACTTGGCTTAAAAGAGTTCGACTATCGACTCGGATCAGCATCACTGTTTAGGTCTCCTAACTTGAATCCAGTAATTGAGATATTCCCGAGATCAACATTATCATCGACAGAGATAACGTTAGGACTGAAGAACCAGGCCTGATCCCTTGTCAAATCTATGTCTCTTTCTAAGATGATATTAGTCATCAGTACCAAGTCTAAACTTGATATACGAGAGTCACTATTGACATCTGCGGCCATTAATATCCCTTCATCAGTTATACTGGTACGGCCCAATATATGATTGAGAGAGGTGATGATATCCAAACCTGTTACTCCATTGTTCAGATCATCTGCTTTGCTCAATGTAAAACTAATAGTCTGTGTAGTGTCAACATTGCTGATGGTAAAGTTACCTGAAGCATCGGTTCTATCTCGCAATAGTACAGACCCTCCATCGACTATTACATTGTTGATTCCTTGACCATTATTATCAACGATGCGGCCAGAGATATCAACAGTTGTAGCCTGATTTTGCTCTGCTTCGCCATCACAATCTTCGTCGATATTATTGTTTGGGATTTCAGTAGCATTAGGATTGATATTGGGATTATTGTCATCGCAGTCTTCATCAGAATTGAAACCGTCATTGTCCATATCTATGATATCTGCTTCGCCATCACAGTCTTCATCTATATTATTGTTTGGAATTTCGGTGGCATTAGGGTTGATGTTAGGGTCATTGTCATTACAATCTATATCTGAATTGAATCCATCATTGTCATTGTCTTGGTCATTAATATCTCCATCAGGAATTAAAGTGAATGACTCCAATATCAATCTATCACCTGAATTTCCTCCATCTCCATTAGCAAACAAGGCGGCAAGATATAAGGTTGTGGTATCGAGAATAGTAGAGTCAGGTGATAGATATGTAAATGAATAAGTCACAGTATCAAGGGCGCCATAATTAATGACGGGACTGTGTTGCACAAAGTTTCTTTCTTCACTTGTCATTGCTAAACCGACACTATTACCAGGGTTGTCAAATATGCCAATTCCATCAAGATCATTTCTGAGGGCGGTCATTTGAAAGCCTGCCATCCTTACATTGGCGTCCGTACTGATTAAATTCAACGTTAAGTCATAAGATGTACTAGGGGATAAGGTAGCAGGTAATCCTACTAGGTTTATTGTCCCTTGGAGGTCATTATTTATTTCCGAGTGACATCCGATATCCGCACAACTTCCTTGATCAGGTGCGCCAGATCTCAAAATCGGGGGTACTGCAGATCGTGCTATGAATAAGTACAAACTGCCAATGATTGCTATGATGTAAAGTAAAGATGTTCTCATAAATTAGTCATTTGTATTTGCACTATAATTGAGGTCTCCTATTTTGTAGGCTCTAATGTCTAAGGTACTGTTTTCATTTTGAAGAGTCATTTGACTTGGCACAAATCCCCATGAAGTATTACTCCTAAATGATTCCCATCTACCAAGAATAACATTAGTCATCTCAACCAAATCTATACTCGATACTCGATTATCTCCATTTGCATCAGCTGAGAGCAATATCAACTCATCTGTGATAGCATCTTTACCCAATATATGATTAGTGGCAGTTATGAGGTCTAAGGAAGAGAGCCCATTAGCGGCGTTAGAATCCTTTTCAAAGGTAATCGTTGGATTATTCACTATGAGGATGTCATTAAAAGAAAACGATCCCTGGTTATCAGTTTGAGTCATGATCGCAGGAGTTAGATTGAGCGTTACAGTCACATTGGCTACTGGATCACCTATACCTGTAGTGACAGTGCCTGATATGGTGACAGTCTCTCGCATCGCTACGATTCCATCACAGTCTTCATCTATATCATTTCCAACTATTTCAACTTGACCTGGATTGATATTGGGATCATTATCATTACAATCTTCTGTTTCGTCATAGCCGTCGTTGTCCATATCGACTGCTCTTTCGACCTGTCCATCACAATTTTCATCAACCTCATTGCCAGGTATCTCAGTGGCATTAGGATTAACATTGGGATCATTATCATCACAGTCTATATCGCTGTGAAAACCATCCATGTCTACATCAATAAATAATGGTATACCATCACAGTCTTCGTCAACACCATTATTAGGTATCTCAGTAGCTCCAGGATTAATGTTAGGATCACGATCATTACAATCTACTAGTTCATTGAATCCGTCTTGATCTCTGTCCAATAGATTTTCTCTGACCGCATATTTAATCCTACCTCTTAACGGAGAAGTGGACGTTGCCTCAAAAAAAGTGACATGGGGCCTTCCTTCAGTATCTATGGCCAATGAACTTTGAGCTCCTAGGCTAATGGCATTTTCCTTACCATTGAAGATGGTGTCGATATTCCAACTTGAACCATCCAAGCTAGCCAACATAAGTAAATCTCTATCACAGATACTCATGTGGATATTACCAAAATTATCTTCTTGTAAGGACGTTATTCTGCGAGCACCAGGTCGTGATATTGGGGCATTACTAAGGGATGTTACTTCGGATATCGCCCAGTTATTATCTATTAAGCTGGCCATTTTTACAGTTCCGCTGAGACTTGCACCTATGCGACTATAGTAGGCTATTCTAACGATACCATTTTGATCTATAATCATGGAAGGAAACATGCCACCATTATCATCCACCTGTGCACTTAACCAATTGTTGCCGTCTTTTTTTAGATAATAGAGCGTATTGTCAGTGTCAAGATAAAAAGCAATATGAGGTATATCATTATCATCTATGACGATTGTGGTGGCATATTGATAAAAGGTGCTTTCTGTACCTATACTTGATTTATCCCAGCTACCATTTATTCTTACAGCATACTCTATTCCTCCACCTCCTGGATCAACACTCGCCGTATGCAAATTTCCTTGACTATCAAATGCTAGGCTGTTATCCCATCCGTCATGACCATCGCTTTCGATAACTGTACTCATCCATATTGAATCTATTAACTCAGCGATAACCTCATTTCCTCCACCTGCATCGTGATCATGATAAGCTATGGTGGGGACATCAGAAGGGCTTATTTTCAAATCCAACGGGCCATAAAAATACCCAAGAACAGCTGTGTTTATCCTCCAAGAACTATCTCTTAAGTAACCATGCCTAATCCATCCTCTTAAAGCCTCATCCATGTAGGCTATATTAGGAGTGTTATTTCGATCCAAGGCTAATGTAGGTTTTATCCCTTCATCTACGTCCGATATGGTCCAAGACTGCCCATACACATGAAGCGCAGCTACAGAAAGGATGCCTATCAAAAAAAATCTAATACAATGACGCATGGACTAAAATAGAAGATTAATGTACTTCTTACAATAAATATAATCTCAATTTGCGTGAAAAGTTTGTGGTTTGTATAAGGGTTAATACTAGTCCATAAAAAAAGCCCATCCTTCGATGGGCCAAACGTTACAAGGGTATGAATGAGAAACAGCTGACGCTGCTCTGACTGTAAATGTAACTTATTTTATTCTTTGAAAACAAGAATTGACTAAAAATATAGTAAAATCATACTAATTAATGCCAAACTATATGCTCCACGACATTTATGATCATTAGG
>CAZJHC010000076.1:0-12583 GCA_964545645.1 uncultured Saprospiraceae bacterium | reverse complement strand
ACATGATTGCCATCTTCACTCCAGCTCCAAGCGGCGACATATGCATAGTCTTTATCATTTCTTTGAGCTTCGCCTTCTGGAGTTGTATACTCTTCCCTAAAGTGTCCTCCACAAGATTCATTTCTATTCATTGCGTCGACCATCATGACTTCACCCAACTCTAAGAAGTCTGCAACTTTCACAGCTTTTTCAAGTTCTGGATTAAATTCGTTCATTTCTCCTGGGACAAAGACATCTTGATAAAACTCTTCTCTGAGCTCTCGGATCATCTTACGCCCTTTTTCGAGGCCTTCCGCACTACGGGACATACCGCAATATTCCCAAACTAACTTGCCTAATCTTCTATGAAATGACTCGACAGATTGATTTCCCTTGATAGATGTCAACTTATTGAGGAGGTCTTTAACTGTAGTTTCAGCTTGATCAAAGGCCTCTTGATTTGGATCGATTGGTGCTGTGCGTATCTCGTTAGAAAGAAACTGCCCGATAGTATAAGGAATGACGAAATACCCATCGGCCAAACCTTGCATCAATGCTGATGCTCCTAGTCTGTTAGCTCCATGATCAGAGAAGTTAGCCTCACCAAGAGCAAATAACCCAGGAACATTAGTCTCTAAATTATAATCTACCCAAAGACCTCCCATAGTATAATGCACTGCAGGATAAATCTTCATTGGCATTTTGTATGGGTTCTCACCTGTGATCTTCTCATACATTTCAAATAGATTGCCATACTTCTGAGCTACGACACTCTCTCCTAACTCCTTGATTTGCGCTTCTGAAGCATTTGTGATTCCTTTAGAGATACATTCAGCTTTGCCATAGCGTACGAAGGCAGAGGCAAAATCCAAGTATACCGCCAGCCCAGTAGGAGCTACGCCCTTACCTTCATCACAAGCTACTTTAGCAGCTCTTGAGGCAACATCTCTAGGAACAAGATTACCAAAGGCAGGATATCGACGTTCGAGATAATAATCTCTATCTTCTTCGGCTATATCTAGTGCAGTTTTCTTTCCTTCTCGGATAGCTTTAGCGTCTTCGAGTTTATTAGGCACCCAAACTCTGCCATCATTTCTCAATGATTCTGACATTAATGTGAGCTTAGATTGATAATCCCCAGATACGGGTATACAGGTAGGATGTATCTGAGTATAGCAAGGATTTGCCATTAGCGCTCCTCTTTTTACTGCCTTCCAGGCTGCAGTGACATTTGAGCCCATAGCATTAGTAGAGAGATAGAAGACATTACCGTAACCTCCTGTAGCTAGAACCACACAGTGACCTGCAAAGCGTTCTATGTCACCAGTTTTATTATTTCTCGCAATGATTCCTCGAGCTTTGCCATCGATTTTGACGACATCGAGCATCTCATGCCTATTATACATCTCGACAGCACCTTTGGATATTTGTCTACTTAGTGCTTGATAGGCTCCTATTAATAACTGCTGTCCAGTTTGTCCCTTAGCGTAAAAGGTTCTTGAAACCTGAACTCCACCAAATGATCTGTTGGCAAGAAGACCTCCATACTCTCTTGCAAATGGAACTCCCTGTGCTACACACTGATCTATTATATCTACACTGGCCTCTGCGAGACGGTGTACATTAGCCTCCCTCGAACGATAATCTCCACCTTTTATAGTGTCATAAAACAGTCTATAGACGCTATCACCATCATTCTGATAGTTTTTAGCAGCATTGATACCACCTTGAGCAGCTATACTATGGGCCCTCCTTGGACTATCATGAAAAGAAAAGCATTTTACTTTGTATCCAAGCTCTCCTAAAGTAGCGGCTGCTGATGCGCCAGCTAAACCAGTTCCTACCACAATGACTTCTATACGGCGCTTATTATTAGGTGCTACTAAGTTCATTGTAGACCTATAGTTAGTCCATTTAGTTGCTAATTCTCCAGAGGGTACTTTACTATCCAAATGCATGACTTACGATGATTAAGTGAAGAATATATATAATGGGATAATGGCAAAACCAAGTGGGACTAAGATGGCATATGCTTTGCCAAGTCCACTAATCAGAGGCGTATATTTTTTATGTCTGAGGCCCAGAGTTTGAAAAGCACTGGCAAATCCATGCCAAAGGTGAAAGGACAAGACGAATAACCCTAAGAGATAAGCTACCAGCCAAATCGGCTGTGACAGTACAGTCGATACTGAGGTGTAAGCATCTATCATCTCTACCCCGTCATAGTTGACCATAGGAAGGCCACTACCAAACTTAAACTGAAACCAAAAATGCCCTAAGTGCATCAGCATAAAGGCCAATATTAAAGTTCCTAATAAAGCCATTTGTCCTGAAGCCCAAGAACTCTTATTGCGAGGGTTAACAGCGTATTTGGAACCTTTAGCTTTCTTATTTTTAAAAGCCAATAAGATTCCTACCACAGCATGTGTAAGGATAAAAACGTAATTGCCTTTGGCTATGAGTTGAATCAACGGATTATGACTCATAAAATCAGTATACACGTTGAAAGCCTCTCCTCCATCATCGGTCAGGAGTTGTAGGTTGCCAATCAAATGCACCACTAAGAATAAAATCAAAAAGAGACCAGTCAAGGACATTATTAACTTTTGTCCGATACTGGAAGTGAGGAAGTTGACAAGCCATTTCATCGATGTACACAAATTATGTTTGGCAAATCTATATATTTAAAGGGGTACTCCGACATAAGTTGAATCCCTAAATTTATTTAGAGCCAATCTATTTTGACAGAGATGTGCCTTTCTAATGGGGGACAAAAGCCCAGAATGGAACTTAAGGATGAATACATGGGTATTTATGTTTTATACCTTTGACCGATAATTCTGATATATGACAAGAGGGCAATCTTTCACGACGTTTCTAAAATGTTTTTCTAAAGAAGCCTTACCTGTAACCCTCTCTGAAGACTCGATTTTGTATTTTTCCTCTAACAACAGCCCCTTACCACAAGAACTGATCAATAGATTCCTTTTACAACAAAGCAAAGAAGAAGATGATGAATATACCGAGTATATCGCTTGTTGTAAGATCCCTGAAACCGATAAAATGCATGCCTTGGTGTATTGGAGAGGAGGCTTGTTGTCTTATGAGTTTGTTTTGATCACACTTGATAAAAATGGGGTGTTGCTGGATCGTAAAATTATCGCTGGCACTAAGTCGGATGGACAAAAAATTATTAGATCTATCGCAACGATCGACCAAGACTGGATCATCCATGTCGTGGTTGGGCAACAAGAAAATGAAAATATGTATTATGACCCCTCTAAAAGTAAGAACATGACCTTAGAATTAATGGCAAATGGTGAGATAGTCTTCTCACTACAAGACTAATATATGTCGAAAAAACACCACTCTACAGGAAGAAAATTGCCTCAAAGATTTTTACAACAAGCTATCCACAAGTTACTGAGAAAAAAAAGCACAAAGTTCTATAGCCCTAAAACGGTTGTTCAAAAACTAGGAGTAAAAAACTCTAAGGACTCTGTCCATGCTGCCCTAGAGGTTCTATACTCCAAAGGAAAGGTATTAAAAAATGATGTTGGAAAGTATGCTTACAATCGGACTGCTAAGACAAATCGTCGAAGCAACAAGAGATTAATGCAAGGTAAGATCCAAATCATTGCCTCTGGTGCGGCATTCGTGATGATAGAGGGCCTCGACAAGGATGTTTATGTGCCCAATCGTGGCGTGCTAAATGCGCTAAATGGAGATACTGTGGAGGTTGACATAAAAGAATCCTATCGAGACCGAAGGCCTGAAGGCGTTGTAACAAGTGTTATAAAACGAAATCGGACTTCATTTATTGGAGTATTTCAAAAGCACAAGAAGTATGCTTTAGTATATGTCAATGATGGAAAAGTAGAATTAGAGGTCAAGGTGATGCCCGAATATTTTGGGGATGCTGCAGATGGAGCGGCAGTGGTGGTAGAGGTTTATGAGTTTGGTGAGAACAAAAAACATCCAGCACTTGGACGAATAAAGGCGACCATTAATCAAGATGATCGCAATGACTTTGAAATGAACTCCATCTTGCTGGCTAATGGATTTGATTTAGAGTTCAGCGATGAGGTTTTGCAGGAGACAGCAAAATTATCTGATCATATCACTCCAAAAGATCTTGAGGAAAGATTGGATCTAAGAGAGAAAGATGTGATAACCATAGATCCTGTAGATGCCAAGGACTTTGACGATGCATTGTCTTATGAGGTCTTGGCCGGGGGTAATATCAGAATTGGAGTACATATAGCTGATGTGACTCACTATGTGTTGCCCGGAACGGCATTGGATAAGGAGGCCTATAATCGGGCAACCTCTGTTTATCTGGTGGATCGAGTCTGTCCAATGTTGCCAGAGCGAATTTCGAATGAGCTATGCTCTTTAAGGCCCAATGAAGACAAGTTTGCATTTTCTGCCTTGCTCACATTTGATGATTCGCTCAAGGTGATAGATATATGGTTAGGCAAAACGCTTATTCATTCTAAGCGACGGTTCACCTATGAGGAAGCACAAGAGGTATTAGATCAAGGTGTAGGGGATTTTGCTCATGAGTTGAAGGCAATGAATGCAATTGCCAAAAGTTTAAAAAAGAAAAGATTCAAACAGGGCTCCATTGATTTTGAAAGTGATGAAGTTCGATTTGTCCTAGATGAGGCCCAAAAACCTATTGATGTAAAAAAGAAAATAAGAGGAGATTCCCACAAGTTAGTGGAAGAGTTTATGCTCCTAGCTAATCGCAGTGCTGCCAAGTATGTGGCTAAAAAGGCTAAAAATGAGATACCTAATGTCTATAGAATCCATGATAAGCCAGACCCAGAAAAATTAGCCACCCTCGCACTACTGGCCAAAGAGTTCGGTATCTCTTTGCGATTGGATACGCCCAAAAATATAACTCAATCACTTAATAGTTTATCCAAGAAAACCGAGGGCACCAACCTCATCAATATCTTGAGGCCTATGGCGATAAGGAGTATGGCAAAAGCAGTATATAGTTCGGAGAATATTGGGCACTTTGGTTTAGGCTTTGAGTTTTATACTCATTTTACTTCACCTATAAGGAGGTACTCAGATGTACTAGTGCATCGCATATTATATAAGAACCTTTCTGCAGACTACAGGATGAAAAAAGAGGATTTGGAAGACATGTGCTTGCATATATCCTATAAAGAACGACAGGCTATAAATGCCGAAAGAGAGTCAATAAAGTACAAACAGGTAGAATATTTAGCAGAACGAATTGGCGAAGAATTGGAAGGCTCCATTAGGAATATAATTGATCGGGGCATCTTTGTAGAATTGACAAAGAGTCAGTCGGATGGACTTATTCCATTTGAGTCATTTAAAGAGCCTTTTGATATAGAAGCAAGTCAGATCAAAGCTATTGGTAGGAGATCTGGTGTTATTCTACGCTTAGGCGATCATATAAAAATCAAGGTTGTAGAGGCAGATTTGGAAAGAAGACAGGTAGAGTTCGCCTTCGTTTCAAAGGTGGATTCTTAGTAGTCTAAATCTCTATATTAAAAAAACGTATCTTTGCGGGCCTGTTTAGAAAACGTACCTTATGAGTAAGAAGCGAGTACTATTTGTCACTCAAGAGATGAAGCCTTATACTACGGCCGGCGAAATATCCGAATTGTTGAATCAACTTGCCCCATATGCTTATAATAAAGGCTATGAGGTAAGGGTATTGATGCCAAAGTATGGTTTGATCAACGAAAGAAGGCATAGACTTCATGAAGTCGTGAGGCTTTCTGGGATGAATATCATTGTCGATGATGATGATTTTCCATTGATTATCAAGGTGGCTTCTCTTCCTGGATCACGCATGCAGGTTTACTTTTTAGATAATGAGGAGTTTTTTAAACGCAAGAATGTATTTCATGACGCCGATGAAAAACCATTTGATGATAATGCTGATCGCATGGTTTTTTTCTGCAAAGGAGTTATGGAAACGGTCAAGAAGTTCGGTTGGGCACCAGACATTATTCACTGTCATGGTTGGTTGACGAGCTTGGTCCCTTTGTACCTCAACAAGATTTATCGTAACGATCCTATCTTCGAAAAGGCTAAACTCATCTACAGTGTATACAATGATACGCTTGCTGATACTTTTGATAATTCGTTTTTTGATAAGGCAACTATCAATAATTTAGAATCAGAAGATCTTGACTCTTTCAAATCTGGGGATAAAATTATCCTCCACGAAGGAGCGATAAAGCATGCTGATGCGTTAATAACAGGCCAACCAGATTTAAATGAATCATTGAGTGCTTTAATTGATGCAGCAGATATGCCTAAGTTAAATCTCGAGTCAGAGGACTTTACGGTTGAGTATTTAGAATTCTACAAGTCATTATTAGAAGAAGAAACAGAAGCTTAATTGAGACTTTTATTCTCCCTTACTCTTTTATATGTCGTATTGGTATCATGTGGTGATACTACCCAGGTAGGCTCAGGCCTCTTGGAGGACCAAGATTTGGAAATATTATTCGAGGATGATTTCCTGATCGAGGCTAAAACCATCTTGACCGAACCGACGGTTACATTTACCTCCTTGAATAATCCGATCGAATCACATCTAGTCGGAGAGCTAAATGATCCACAGTTTGGTAGATCAACAGCGTCGTTTTATTTTCAGATGAGATACTTCAACACGATCTTACCTGACTATAGCAGTGCTGATCTCGATTCTGCAGTGTTGATGTTGCAAATCGACACGACAGTCCTGTATGGTAGTAGAAATGATAATTTGACATTTGAGGTTTTTAGATTAAAAGATAATATCGTCGATATTGATACAATAACCTCTGATGACTCATTTCTAATTGATGCATCGCCTATTGGTGTTTTGCAAGATTATGGGCCAGGATCTCGAAGAGAATTTGCTTTTTTTGACCCTGTTTTTCGGAGCACTATACGATTGGATAACGTTATAAGAATCCCCATAGATAATGCCTTTGCACAAGAGCTTCTCGATACACCTATCGAAGAGGATATGGCAGCAGATCAATTGTTAGAAGACTTTAGTGGCTTCTTTATCAGAGCAAGCTCGGAAGGCTCTTCTATGATGGCCTTTGATTTATCGGGAACCTCAGAGAATAGTATTTTCTCTCTTTATTATACTCCTGCGGATACCATTAGTACAGTATTCAATTATTTGTTGGGATTTGACAGGCCTGTTCAATTTAGTCATGATATAACAGGTACAGATGTTTCAGAAGTACTTAATAGTGTGGCAGGTCCTGATGATTTGTTATACGTTCAAGGGATGAATGGACCAGATATTGAGATCGATTTATCTGATCTATTTAGGATTAATGATAACATAATTCTTAATCATGCAGAATTAGAGGTAACGGTAGCTATTGAAGCTATAGGAGATACGTCATTATACCCAATAAGTCCTGCATTAGGCCTATATAAGTTTAATGACGCAGGTGTCTATGTACCAGTGGACGATTTAGAGATCGCCAGTCGGACAGGAGCAAGAGAAATCTTGTTTGATGGAACCGTACTTAATGAAAGCTCAGAGTTTACTTACACAATGAACTTTTCTTCTCATGCTAAGGATATATTAAATGGTATAGAAAATACTAAGGTTTATTTGTCCGTTTTTAACAAAGGAGATAATCCTAGTAGAACGATCCTCTACGGGCCACAGGCTCCATTAAATCCTCTAAAGCTTAGAGTTACATACACCAAACTATAGTTTATTAAATGTGCGGGATAGTTGCTTATATGGGACAACAAGATGTTGTGCCCATACTAATAAATGGTCTTGAACGACTCGAATATCGGGGATATGACAGTTCAGGCATAGCTTATATCGATGCTGGCGAAATAACCGTAACCAAAAGACGTGGCAAGGTAAGCGCATTAAAGTCTGTACTAAAGGATCAAGTGATCGACAGCAATATAGGAATAGGACATACTCGGTGGGCTACTCATGGTCAGCCAAATGATATCAATGCGCATCCTCATGCTTCACAAGATGGATCAATTGTAGTGGTCCATAATGGGATAATAGAAAATTATCAAGAACTCAAGGAGGCATTGATAGATCTCGGCTACTCATTTAAGAGTGAGACAGACACTGAGGTCATTGCTCATCTGATCCAAGAAATAAGAGACACACAAAATGTATCAATTGTCAAAGCCATTAAGATCACACTAAAAAAAGTGATTGGAGCTTATGCGCTAGTAATTCTAGATAAGAACGAACCAACTAAGTTAATTGGAGCAAAGAAGTCAAGCCCATTGGCACTAGGAATTGGCCAAGGAGAAATGTTTTTAGCGTCAGATGCTTCTCCGATTGCTCAGTATACCGATAGTTATATCTTCTTAGAAGATGAACAAATTGTAGAAATTAATGAGGGCTCTCGATATGAGATTACCAACCTAGAAAATACCGAGGTAACATCGACTATTACTAAACTAGATTTAAAGATAGAAGAGCTAGAGAAAGGAGGATATCCTCATTTTATGCTAAAGGAGATACACCAGCAGGCCAAGACGGTATCAGACAGTATGAGAGGAAGAATCAATGGCGATGAAGGATGGATCTCTGTTGGCGGCTTGACTGCGGAGATGGATCGCATTAGAACAAAGAGAAGATTGATTCTAACTGCCTGTGGTACTTCTTGGCACACTGCATTGATAGGGGAGTATCTCTTTGAAGAATTGGCAAGAATACCTTGTGAGGTCGAGTATGCGTCAGAGTTTAGATATAGAGATCCTATTATTGATCATGAGGACCTACTCATCTTACTTTCTCAATCAGGGGAGACGGCGGACACATTAGCCGCATTACAACTGGCTAAACAGAAAGGTGCCATGACTTATGGCTTGGTTAATGTCGTAGGATCAAGTATCTCCAGAGAGACAGATACGGGCTCGTATATACATGCAGGACCTGAGATAGGAGTAGCTTCAACTAAGGCTTTTACCAGTCAACTTGTGGTCATTACTTTGATGGCGGCTCAGTTAGGCTATGAAAAAGGCCAACTAAGCCAGTCAAAGTATCGCACGATAATCGACGGATTAATAAAATTGCCAGAGCAGATAGAACTTATTTTATTACAAGAAGAGAAAATAAGATATATCGCATCCGAAATAAAGGGCGCCAATAATGCGCTCTACTTAGGGAGAGGTTATAACTTTCCCGTGGCTTTAGAGGGAGCTCTTAAGCTTAAAGAGATATCCTACATCCATGCTGAAGGGTATCCAGCGGCTGAAATGAAGCACGGACCTATTGCATTGATTGATATGTATATGCCTGTCATAGTTATTGCTACCAATGAGAGCTCATATGAAAAAATAATCAGCAATATTGAAGAAGTGAAGGCACGAAAAGGCGTAGTTATTGCTATTGTTGCTGAAAATGATAAAATCATCAGTAAATTAGCGGACTTTACAATATCAATACCAAGAACCGTGGAGTGTTTAACTCCAATTTTATCATCTATCCCCTTACAACTATTAGCTTATTATATAGCTGTAATGAGAGGGTGTAATGTAGACCAGCCAAGAAATTTAGCAAAATCTGTAACAGTAGAATAATGATTAATCACGGAATGGAGTACAACTCCCAAAAAGAAGGACTCATCATCGCCCAATATGGACGAAACGTCCAAAACCTTATCAATCATGCAATCAAAATAGAAGATAAGGAAAAGCGACAGTCTTTTACCGAAGCTATCATAGGATTGATGCATCAGATGAATCCCATCTCGAGAAGCAATGAAGCCGATCATATCGAAAAACTCTGGAGACACTTGTTCAGAATATCTGCATATAAGATAGATGTCGTTCCTCCCAGTGGAGTAATCCCAACACCAGAGTCAAGTGAGTATCAACCGAGCAAGATCCCTTACTTGAGAAATAATAGAGGCCATAGACATTATGGTAGCCAAGTGAAAAAACTCATAGAAAAGGCAAAGGAGCTTACAGATCCAGAGAAAAAAGAGGAATTTGCGATGATCATCGCATCATATATGAAACTAGCTTATAGAACCTGGAATCGGGAGCATTATGTCAATGATGAAATAATCAAAGCAGATCTGAAAAAAATGTCAGGGGATGACTTGATTCTTGCCGATGATGTGGTTATTGACATCTCTGCAGTCAAATATAATACTAGACCTCCTTCAAACCACAGTAGAGGAAGACGTCATAGTAGTAATAGTAATCGATCTAATAATTACAAGAGACGTAGCAATAACAATAAAAGCTCTCGTCGTAGACGTTAGGACCACTTAAATTATTTATCAATAGTTGACCAATGTCGAATAACTCATTTAGGGTTCATGGTAATGCAACTTTATCAGGCTCCATCATACCGCAAGGAGCAAAGAATGAAGCGTTACAGGTAATATGTGCTTGCATGCTCACTAAAGAGACGGTCGTCATGAAGAACGTACCTGATATTCTTGATGTACGCCGATTAATTGAGCTCTTGGAGGGTTTAGGAGTTCAGGTTAACAAGATTAGTCCTAATGAGTATATATTTAAAGCAGATGAGATAGACCTCGATTATATCGCAAGTCCATCCTATCAAAAAAATGCTAAAAGAATCAGAGGTTCGGTCATGTTGATGGGCCCTATGATAGCAAGGTACGGAAAGGCATTCATGCCAAAACCAGGTGGTGACAAGATAGGTCGACGTCGGTTAGATACACATATCAATGGGTTTCATAAGTTAGGAGCAGAGTTTAAATTTGACAAAGAGCGAGAGAGCTTCTATCTCGGAGGTGATCGACTTAAAGGAGCCTATATACTCATGGATGAAATATCTGTGACAGGTACTGCTAATTTATTAATGGCGGCAGTCTTGACTGAGGGGACAACAACGATTTACAATGCTGCCTGTGAGCCGTATCTCCAACAGTTAAGCAAGATGCTCATAAGTATGGGTGCTAATATCCAAGGCATAGGTTCTAACAAGCTTGTCATAACTGGGGTGGAGCAATTATCTGGCACTACTCATGAGATACAGCCAGATTTTATTGAGATAGGAAGCTTTATTGGCATGGCTGCCATGACTCAATCAGAACTAACAATTACTGGAGCCGCTAAGGCGGACCTTGGAATCATTCCTTCCATATTTCGTAATATGGGCATAGAGGTAGTGATAAAAGATGATGATGTTTATATCCCTGCTCAAGATATCTACGAAATCCAACCTTTTATAGATGGTTCTATATTGACTGTATATGATGCCCCATGGCCAGGGTTTACTCCTGACCTGATCAGTATCCTTCTAGTCGTAGCAACTCAGGCTAAAGGAAGTGTGTTGATCCATCAAAAAATGTTTGAGAGCAGATTGTTTTTTGTTGATAAATTAATAGATATGGGTGCTAAGATCATCCTATGTGATCCACATCGTGCCACAGTTATAGGCATGGCAAGGTCCCAGAGTCTCAGAGGTATTGAGATGACCTCTCCGGATATTAGAGCTGGAGTCTCATTATTGATTGCGGCACTATCTGCAGATAGTCCTTCGACGATTCATAATATTCAACAGATAGATAGAGGCTATCAAAACATTGATACTCGTCTGAATGCTCTCGGTGCACAGATCGAGCGTCTTTAGGACTTTCTCTTTACCACAAACTCTACCAGTTGCTTCAAGGATTGGTTGGCTTCGTTGTTAGGATATCTTTCCAAGATCTCCAATGATCTATTTTTATAATCAAGCATCATTTTTTCTGCATATTCGAGACCGCCCTTGTCTTTAACATAAGAGATTACTTCATTTCGAACCTTCTTACTATCACTTTTAGATTTTATTTTTCTAATGATAGATCTCTTTTCTTGGTAAGTTGATTTGCTCAACGCATGAATCAGCGGGAGGGTGAGTTTTTTTTCTTTAATGTCTATGCCTGTGGGTTTGCCTATATTATTATAACCATAGTCAAATAGATCATCCTTAATTTGAAATGCCATGCCAGCTAACTCGCCAAACTTGCGAAAGTCCTCAACCACATCTCCCTCACAGCCCGAACTACTGGCACCAGCGGCGCATGCGGCGGCGATAAGAGAAGCTGTCTTTTGTTCTATAATATCAAAGTATATCTGCTCATCAATATCTAATTTTCTAGTTTTTTCAAACTGTAAGAGCTCTCCTTCACTCAATTTTTTAACAGCGGTCGAAATAATCTTGAGTGTCTCAAACTGTTCTTTTTCTATGGCCAATAAGAATCCTTTGGAAAACATGTAATCCCCTACTAAAACAGCAATTTTGTTTTTCCAAAGAGCATTAATAGAAAAAGCTCCTCGACGGAGGTGTGAATCATCGACAACATCATCATGCACTAAAGTTGCCGTATGGAGCAGCTCTATTAGTGAGGCCGCTGTATAGGTGTTATCGTGGATTGGACCAAATATTTTAGCACACAAAAAAACAAACATTGGGCGAACTTGCTTTCCCTTGCGTTGGACGATATAGTAGGTTATTCTGTCCAATAGAGGAACTGGACTTTTCATGGATTCTTTGAACCTGTCTTCAAAAGCATTGAGTTCTGCAGCAATAGGTTTTTTTATATCTACGAGTCTAGACATGAAGACATTTTCTTAATACATACAATAGTAC